>CAYONK010000542.1:0-3572 GCA_964405285.1 uncultured Ardenticatenaceae bacterium | reverse complement strand
TTAACGGGCGAGCAGCGGCAGGTAGAGATGATCGGTCAGGCGATAGGTCAGGCGCAGGGCGCGGTATTCGCCATCGTAGTAGCTGATGAAGGGGCGGCCGGCCGTGTCCAGGACGAGGGAATTGTAGGCTCCCTGGCTCCAGCCGGTAACGGCCGTTTCCCTCTGCCAGCCATCTTCCGTCTCCCAGGCCAGGCGCAGCCCGCCCCAGGCCAGCGCGTAACTGATCAGCGGGCGACCGGCGGCGTCCAGAGCCAGCGACGTATGCCGTCCGGGGTTGTCGGCCGCGTCTACCACCGTCAGCAACCAATTGGCCCCATCCCAGTGCGCCAGCTTCAATCGCTGCCCGCTCCGGTCGTAGTAGCTGATAAATGGGCGGTCTGCCTCATCCAGGGCGAGGGCAGTGTATTGACCGACATCGCCGATGGTGTCTATGGCGCTGATTTGCCAGCCGCCGGCGGCCTCTGAGCGCCAGGCCAGTTTCAAATCTCCCTGCCCCCGGTCATAATAGCTGATGACCGGCGCGCCGTCGCTGTCCAGGGCGATGGCGGAATAGAGGCCGACGTCCCCGGCCGCGTCTACCGTTTGGGTCTGCCAGCCCGCTTCGGAGCGATGGGCATAGTTGAGCCGCCCCGCGCCTGCCTGATAATAGCTGATATGGGGGCGGCCGGCCGCGTCCAGGACGAGGGCGCTGTACTGCCCGGCGCCGGGCCGGGCGTCGAGGGTGGTGAACTGCCAGGCCGCGCCATCCCACCGGGCGTAGCGCAGGGCGTCGAGGTGGCCATGATAATAGCTGACGTGGGGCCGGTCCTGAGCGTCGAGGGCCAGGGCGATGTGCCCGCCGTTTGGCCCAATCTCTTCCAGGCTGAATTGCTGCCACCGGTTGTTTGTCTGGCGGATGGCATATTGCAGCAGCCCCAGGCTTTCGTTGAAATAGGCGATGTGGAAACGGCCGTTGCTATCCTGCCCCATCGCGCCATACCGGCCGACCTGGCTGGTGAGGGCGACGACCTCTTTTTGCCAGCCATCGGGCAGGCCGGTGGCCTGCTTCACGCCTCGTTCGTCCCAATCATAATAGATGAGACGCGGACGGCCGTTTGCGCCCAGGCGCAGGGTGGTGTACCAGACGCGATCATCCACCCGCTCCAGATGCCAGCCATCGCTCTGGCGGGTGGCGTAGGTGGCCCGGCCGTCGGCCGAGTAGCTGGCGTGGACGATGCCCTGGGCGTCAACGACGAGGGCTGTGCTGCCATACCACCAGGCGGATGGCTCGATGACTTCGATCTGCCAGCCTGCGGCGTCGCGGTAGGCGT
Organism: uncultured Ardenticatenaceae bacterium; assembly: GCA_964405285.1. GTDB lineage: Bacteria > Chloroflexota > Anaerolineae > Promineifilales > Promineifilaceae > Leptovillus. The sequence continues at coordinate 2,262 of CAYONK010000542.1, read as the reverse complement.
ATTTTACCTGGCTGTTTGTGGCGTCGCGGTAGGTGAGGTGAGGACGGCCGTTGGCGTCCAGGGTGATGGCGTTGAACTCGCCAATCCAGCCGGCCGTGTCTACGGTCTCTAGCTGCCAGCCAACGGCCGTTTTGTGGGCGTACTGCATCCGGTTCAGGGCGAAGTAGCTGATATGGGGCCGCCCGGCGGCGTCTATGGCGAGGGAGATGTAATCTTCGGCGTAGCCACCCAGGGTGACGGGTTCGATCTGCCATGTCTGGCCGTCGCCCTCGGCGTAATAGACTTTGCCATATTTATAGTAAGCGAGATGGAAACGGCCGTTGGCGTCTATCACAATAGCGGTGTCGTTGTGCAGCATGTGTTCGGCTGGTGCGCTGTCTACCGGCTGCGACTGCCAGCCAACCTCGTCCCGGCGGGCATAGGTGATGGTCGTTTTGCTGCTGTCCAGGTAGAGAATGTGCGGATTGTCGGCGGCATCCAGGGCCAGCGAGGGCGGGGATTGGGAATAGAGATAGGCGACGCCGGTGCCGTCAGCGACAATCTCAACCAGCCAGTCGTCGGCAGCCTCTTGCCGGGCGTAATAAACATAATCGCCGACGAAAGTGAGGTGCAGACGGCCCAGGCTGTCTATGGCAGCGCTTTGGTCGCCAAAAGTATGGAGAAATTTAGGGCAATGGGCACATTCGCTGTGCCAAAGGGCTGCGTCAGCCCTGGCAGGCGAGTGGTTGGGAGAGTCGTGACGCTCTATCTCTCCCCGAACAAAGCCCAGTAACAGGAAGCTGAGCAAGAGCAGCGCTTTGGTCTGAATCATCGGGAAATGCTCCTGAACGGTTTGATGAGTATAAGTATAACAAAAGCGGTACATGAAACTTTCTCACCTTCACGGTTCCTTCATTGGCAACAAAAGCAAACTGCCGTTATAGTTGAGAAGAAGGGTGGTTCGCCAACCACAAACGAAACATTATGGAATTAAAACATTATCTCATCCCCTTGCGCAAATGGTGGTGGCTCCTGGTAGCCGCAACGCTGGTTTCCACGCTGTCCGCCTTTGTGAGCGTCCAGTTTCAGCCCCCCATGTACCGGGCGACCTCTACGCTTATGATCGGCCAGGCCATCGAACGGGCAAACCCCAGCGGCAACGATTTTTTCCTGGGCAATCAACTGGCGCAGGCATATGCTGAAATCGCTAGAATGGAGCCAGTTCGTCAGGGCACGATGGAAGCATTGGGGTTGACCTGGCTGCCGGAATACAGCGCCAATGTGCAGCCAAACAATCAGTTGCTTAGAATCACCGTTGTAGACAGCGACCCAGTCCGCGCCCAGGTGGTCGCGAACACCCTGGCGGCTGAACTCGTCAAACAAAGCCCTACCAGTGACCAACAAGTAGATCAGCAGCGGCAGCAATTCATCGCTGAGCAAATGAACAGCCTGGAAGCGCGGATCACCGAAACAGAAGGGGAAATCTCGGATCTCCAGGCCAACCTGAGCGCCATGAACAGCGCCCGCCAGATCGCCGACACCCAGACCCAGATCACTGCACTGGAGACCAAGCTAAACACGCTGCGCAGCAATTACGGCATCCTCCTGAGTAACTCGCAGACGGGGGCGGTCAACGTCTTACGGATTATTGAAGAAGCGCGGGTGCCGACAACGCCGGTTGGAGCCAACAAATGGCTGACAGTATTGCTTGGCGCGGCTATTGGGCTTATTCTGTCTGGCGGTGCGGCTTATCTGATGGAATACCTCGACGACACCTTCAAGACGCCCGATGAAGTGAGCGCCATACTAAAGCAGCCGGTCATCGGCTTCGTCTCCGATGAAATTGGTGATGAGACGAAGAAAATGCCTCACGTTGCCGACTACCCGCGCTCTGCCGCTGCCGAGGCATTTCGCATCTTACGCACCAATCTGGAATTTGCCAGCGTAGATAACCCGCTCAAAACGATATTAATTACCAGCCCCGGCCCTGCTGAGGGGAAATCTACCGTTGCCGCCAACCTGGCAGTGGTGATGGCGCAAGGCGGGAAGCGCACGGTGCTGCTCGATTGCGATTTGCGCCGGCCGCGCGTGCATCGTCAACTGAATTTGCCCAACCAGACTGGGTTAAGCGACCTCTTTCGTGGTCAGGAAACAGTAGAGAGCGTTATCCAGGAGACAACTGTCGAAGGGTTATTCGCTATCACCAGTGGTCCCCTGCCGCCAAATCCGGCCGAGTTGCTTAACTCAGCGAAGATGTCGCAAATTCTGGCCGAACTGGAAGAG
>CAYONK010000541.1:0-3582 GCA_964405285.1 uncultured Ardenticatenaceae bacterium | reverse complement strand
GCTTGAAGCAGAGATTAACTTTTGCCGTGTGCCCCGGCTGCAAGTTTATCCAGGGCGGCGGGCGGCAGAGGTCAATCTGGCCGAAGTGGGTGAAATGGATCGCCTGTTCCGGGGACAGCCGGCCGGGCCGCGTGAGCGGGTGAACGTTTAGCTGCCCGTCATGAGGTAAATGATGGCAAGAGAGAGGCAAGATGAGGAAAACGGCCGTTTAGCGGTCGCCATCCTCATCCCCAAACGCAACCTGGAACGTCTACGCCGGCTCCTGTGCCAGGAATTTAATGACCGGGAGCTGCTCAACATCGCCATTGCTGTTGGCATAGACCCAAGAATGCTCTCCGCGCCGGTTTGTCGCGGCCGGGCGCGGACTTTGCTGGAATTGGTTCAGGAATACGAACTACTGGCAGATTTGTTAGCCGAATGCCGCGAAGCGCGCCCCTTCGCCAACTGGCCTAACCTCAACTGATACCCACACGCCGCCATATCGCGTATCCCCAGCGTAACCGATTTGGCCTATAATTCCTGGCGCAGCAAGCGGCTGCCTCTATCCAAAACGCTTTACCCGAACAGGAGAACCCTATGACGACAATTCCCACCCTTGACGGCATCACCTCCCACACCATCCCCACTAACCGTCTGACCATCCATGCCCTGACCAGCGGCCCGGCCGATGGCACGCCCGTCCTCTTCATTCACGGCAACGTCTCCTCCGCCACCTATTGGGAAGAGACCATGCTCACCCTGCCCGCCGGTTTTCGCGGCATTGCCCCCGACATGCGCGGCTACGGTAACACAGAGGCCAAACCGGTGGACGCCACCCTGGGCCTGGGCGACATGGTGGAAGACATTCGCGCCCTGGTCCAGGTGCTTTCTCTGGAAAAATACCACATCGTCGGCCACAGCATGGGCGGCGGCATTGTCATGAAGTACGCCATCGCTTACCCGGCCGACTTACTCTCCATCACCCTGGTAGATACCCTTTCGCCCTATGGCTACGGTGGCAGCAAGGGGGTGGATGGGGCGCTGACTTATGAAGATGGCGCACCGAGCGGCGTCAATCCGGAATTTGTCCAATTGTTGGCCGCTGGAGAAGCGGGAGCGGAGAATCCGATGGCCCCGCGCAATGTCTTTCGCCAGTTTTACGTGAAGCCGCCTTTTGTGCCGGAGCGGGAGGATGCGCTAGTCGCCTCGATGTTGACGACGAAGATTGGGGACGACTGGTATCCGGGAACGGCCGTTCCCTCCCCAAACTGGCCCGGCGCAGCCCCCGGCGACCGGGGCATCTTGCCCGCCTTCAACCGCAAATACTTCAACGCCAGCGCCCTGGCCGAGATCGATCCCAAGCCCCCCATCCTCTGGATTCGCGGCGACAGCGACCTGATCGTCGGCGACATGGCGATGTTCGATCTGGCAGCGCTGGGCGCGATTGGCGCGGTCCCCGGCTACCCCGGCCCGGAAGAATGCCCGCCCCAACCGATGCTGGCGCAAACCCGCGCTGTCTTGGACCGTTATGTGAGCAACGGGGGCAACTACGAAGAAGTGGTCATTGCCGACGCCGGGCACTCCCCTTACCTGGAGAAACCGGCCGAGTTCAACACCGCCTTCCACCAATTCCTTCAGTAAACTGGAGAGAGTGGAGATTGGAGATTGGAGATTGACCAATCTCCAATCTCCAATCTCCACTACCCACAACCACATACCCACCACAATTAAACCCCCCCCCACCCCCGCTACAATTGCCTCACCCTGAACCAGCAGAGAGGCATGGCGTGAACCAAGCAACAGCCCACACCGGGCCAATTATCCGCACCAAACTAACCCCACCCCGGCAGCCCCGGCGTACCCTGGCGCGTCCGCGCCTCAGCGCTCTGCTGCAAGAGGCAGCCCAAACCCGGCTGATGTTGGTCCAGGCCGGAGCCGGCTTCGGCAAAAGCACCGCCCTGGCCGCCCTCGCCGGGGGCGACCTGCCCCTCGCCTGGTATCATCTGGAGGCGGAAGACGCCGACCCGCAAGTCTTTTTGCTGCATCTGATCCACGCCCTGCAAGCCGCAGCCGGTGAACTGGCCCCCGACCTCTCCGCCGCGCCCCTGGCCTTGCTGGAACAACGGGAGCAAACGGCCGTTCCCTACGCCACCGCCGCCGACACCCTCAACAACGAACTCAGCCGCCTGGACGCCCCCCTCCTCCTGGTGCTAGACGACGCCCACCACCTCAACCGCAGCGGCGAAAGCCTGCGCCTGCTCGACCGGCTGATCGGCCACGCCCCCCACAGCCTGCACACCATCCTCGCCAGCCGCTACCCCATGCAGCTTCCTTCCCTGCTCGGCTGGCGCGTGCGCGGCGAAACGCTCGAAATCGGCCAGGACGCCCTCGCCTTCACCCCGGCGGAAATCGCCGCCCTCTTCCGCGAACAATTCGCCCATCCTCTCCCCCCTGAACAGGTGGAGTTGCTTGCCGCCCGCAGCGAAGGCTGGCCCATTGCCCTGCACCTGGTCTGGCAGCGGCTGCAAAGCGGCGTCAGCCTGGACGACGCCCTGGGGCAGCTTTCCGGCGGCGACCTCTTCGCCTATTTAGCCCAAGAGGTGCTGGCGCAGCAGCCGGACGACGTGCAGCAATTTTTACGGGAAACGGCCGTTCTCCGCCAATTCACCGCCGCCCAATGCGACCACCTGCGCGGACGGCGCGACAGCGCCAGCCTGCTGCGCTACCTGCGCGAAAACGCCCTCTTCCTGGCCGATTTGGGCGACGGCCACCTGCGCTACCACCACCTCTTCCGCGACCTGCTGCGCCACCAACTGCCGCCAGAGCAGCGGCAGCAGTGGAACCGGCGGGCCGCCGCCTTCTACCAGGAGCGCAATCAGCCTGAAGAGACCATCTACCACCTGCTCGAAGCGGGCGACCACGCCGCCGCCGCCGCGCTGCTCGCCGCCGTCGGCCGCGAGATGGTGCAGGCCGGCCGCTTAGACACCCTGGCAAGCTGGCTCACCCGCCTGCCCCCCGCCGACCTGGAAGCGCAGCCCCCCCTGCTCACCTACCTGGGCGACGTGGCCCGCCTCCGCAGTCGTTTTGATGAGGCATTGGCCTGGTACAAACAGGCGGAACTGCACAGCCGGGCGCAAAACAATCTACCGGCCATCGGCCAGGCATTGCGCGGCCAGGCCCGCGTCTATCTGGACACGGTCAACGCCACCCAGGCCGACGCCCTGCTGCAAGAGGCGCTGCGCCTCAGCGAAGGGCAAGAAGACCGCGAAAGCCGCGCCCGCCTGCTCGACCTGTTGGCGGAAAATATGCTCAACCTGGGGCGATTGGAGCAGGCGCAAACCTACCAGGCGCAGGCGCGGGAACTGCGCCAGGCCGGGCCAGACCTGGCCGAAATCCCGGTGCGCCTGCTGCTGCGTACCGGCCGCTTGGACGAGGCGCGGCTGCTGCTAGAGGAGCGACTGCGCGCCGAGCAGCTTGCGCCGGTGCAGCGCCCCCGCGCCCACCGCGAGACGCTGCTCATCCTTTCCCTGATTTTGGCCTTTCAAGGGGAGCGGGAGATGGCTTACCAAACGGCCGTTGAAGGCACGCGGCGCGGCGAACAGT
>CAYONK010000540.1:0-3604 GCA_964405285.1 uncultured Ardenticatenaceae bacterium | reverse complement strand
TGGTCAATGGTCAATGGTCAATGTTAGCGCCGACACCGAACAGAGGAGGTGAGAAGATTTGCCACAGGTTGAATTACGCAACAACGAGTCGCAGGAGCAACTGCTGCGCCGCTTTCGCAAAGAGGTCATGAAGAGCAAAGTGCTGGCTGACGTGCGTCGTAAGCGCTGGTTTGTGTCCAAAAGCGAAGTCAAGCGGATTAAGGATAAAAAAGCAGCGCGCCGTCATCGGCGGGTACAGCGACGGGACGCTTAACCTGAATCTTCTGTTTGGCTGAATGAAGCAATAAAAACTCCGGGAAACGGCCGTTTCCCGGAGTTTTTTCACGTTTTCTCACCTCTGTTTTTACCTGAACCTGTTATGATCGTGTGCATCGAATAGAGAGGTGCGCATGAAATCAGAAACTTTGCTTATTCTTGGCCTGCTGGTCATTCTCCTGGTTGCCTTATCCCCCATCCCTACGCAGACGGCCCAATCTGCCCAAGCAGACCCGACGATCCTGAGCGAAACCCTGGCGCAAACGGCCGTTTCCTGGCAGTCTGGCAGCGGTTTTGCCTACGCGCTGACGGCTGAGGGGTTGCAGATAGATGAGGGGGGCGGAACGGCCGTTTATCACTCTCCCATCCTCCTTGCCCCGTTCCCTTTCAACGCCCTTGCCCCTCGCTGGTCCGCCGACCTCCCAAAGGGGAGCGACCTGGAAATCCGGCTCCGCTCGGCCAACGCAGCCGGTGAATGGAGCGAATGGCTCGACTTCCACGCCCACGACGACTGGACAACGCCGGAAGACACCCTCTTTGTCGGCGACATGCTCCTGGTCCCGGAACCAGATCGCACCCATGCCCAGGTGCAATACCAAATCCTCCTCCACCGGGCGGCCGGCGCGGAAACGCCACGCCTGCGCCAGCTTGACCTCACCTTCATCAACAGCACCGCCGGGCCAACTCTGGAAGAGATGTTGGTGCAACAGGCGGCGCTAGACGCCGCCCAAGACCCCGCCGCCAGCGACTCCTATTCCCGCCCGCCGGTCATCAGCCGCGCCGTCTGGTGCATTTCCCCCGAATGCCACTATAGCGAAGGGTTGGTCTATGCCCCGGCCACTCACCTCATCGTCCACCACACCGCCACCAACAACAGCAGCGCCAATTGGGCAGACACCCTGCGGGCCATCTGGCACTACCACACCTTTTCGCTGGGTTGGGGCGACATCGGCTACAACTATTTGATTGACCGCACCGGCGTTATTTACGAAGGATGGATGAACCAGGATTATCACAACCTGGACGTGGTCGGTATCCACGCCGGGGCAGCGAACACGGGAAGCCTGGGCGTAGCCCTGATCGGCACATTTACCACGCCGGAGGAAAACCCGAACGGCGAAATGCCGCCCCAGCCGATGATGGAATCGTTGGTCAACTTGCTTGCCTGGAAAGCCGACCAGCGCGCGATTGCTATTTACGACGCCAGCCGCCTGGTGAACATGAATTGGGGTTTGCCCCACCTGATGAGCCACCGCGACGTGTATGGTGGCATGAATACGCTTTGCCCCGGTGGGCGAGTGCAGGGGTTGTTGCCCTGGCTTCGCCAGACGGTGGCCCAACGGATCGGTCAGGTTTCGCCTTTTACGTTTGTCAGCGAGACGAGCGCCGCCTTTACGCGCAGCAACAATTTCTGGTTTGTGCCGGATGGCGGCTGTGGTTGGCAAGGTCACGCCTACTACACCTGGTCGGTGACGGACCCGGCGCAAAGCACCCATTGGGGAGAGTGGCGTCTTACTATCCCCCAGGCCGGCCGTTATGAAATCCAGGTACACGCGCCCTACTGTCTCACTTACCGGAATGAGACGGGCGGAGCGGTTTACCAGATTATCCGGGGCGGGGTGGCGGAAACGGCCGTTCTCAGCCACGAAGCCAATGTCGGCCTCTGGATGTCGTTGGGCGAGTTTGACCTGCCGCCCGGCCCCAATACCGTCTTGCGCCTGACTGACCTGACAACAACCGATAGTGACCTGGGCGTCTGGTTCGATGACGTGCGCTTCCGCCGCGTCACCGAGGTGCTGATTGATGAGCTGACCCCGGCGGACGGCCTTTGGCTAAATGAGCAAACGGTCTCGTTTAGCTGGCAGATGAGCAATCCGTTTCTTGTGACGCAAACGACATTTCAGGTGGCAACCGACTCTGGTTTTACTCAGATCGTCGCCAGCGAGAGTTGGCCAACGGCCGTTTCCAGCCACAGCCACATGTTTGGTCAGGAGTACCCGGTCCTCTATTGGCGGGTGATTGCTCAGGCAGGTGGGGACACCTTCCAATCGCCGGTCGCCCATTTTCGTCTGGACACAACGCCGCCGGAGAGCGCGGTAACGGCCGTTTACGCTCTGCCCCACATCGGCCCCGTCTACTACGTTGGCTGGAGCGGGCAGGACAATCTTTCCGGCATAGCCGCCTACACCGTTGAATACCAGGCCGAAGGGGACGTAAGCTGGACGAGTTGGTTTAGCGAAACCATCCGGAGCGGAACGCTCTTTGCCCCGCCCGATCCGGCGCAGACCTACTACTTCCGCAGCCAGGCGACTGATCGCGCCGGGAATCTGGAACCACCCCACGCAACGGCCGACATCGGGACCGATCAGGCAATCATCCTGTCGCATGTTATAATGTTGCCCATTATTAGCAGGTAGTTGCGAGTTGGGAGTTGGCAACTGGCGATACCTCCCAACTCGCAACGATCAACTCCCAACTAACCAGGAGCGCCATATGTCAGAGCTACAGCACGTTGATATCCTGATCGTGGGGACGGGGCCGGCGGGGAGTTCAACCGCCTTACATTTGCTGCGCCAGGACCCTGCCTGGGCCGGGCGCATCGTGATGGTAGACAAAGCCATCCACCCTCGCGAAAAGTTATGCGGCGGCGGCATCACCCATTTAGGGCGCAACGTCATCTCCCGGCTGGGCCTGACGTTGGAGCCGCGCCACTTCGACGTGCGCGAAGCGCGATTGGTCTACCAGGATCAGAGCTATTCTTTTTACGCCAATCCTGTTTTTACGATTGTGCGCCGAGATGAATTTGATCATTGGCTGGTTCGGCTGTGCCAGGAGGCGGGCGTCACGGTGCGCCAGGGGGAAGCGGTGCGCCAGATCACGCCCCACGCGGAGTACGTGGAAGTGGTGACCGACCGGGCAACTTTCCACGCCCGGACGTTGGTCGGGGCGGATGGGTCACGCAGTTTTGTGCGCCGCGCTTTAAAATGGCCTGATGATTCCCGCGTTGCCCGGCTGATTGAGGTGCTGACGCCGGAAGACGGCCGTCGCCTGGACCCGCTCTTCCAGGATCGCGTGGCTGTCTTTGATTTCAACCATCTATCGCAGTATGGGGTGCAAGGGTATTATTGGGATTTTCCCAGTTATGTGCAGGGACGGCCGTTTATGAATCGCGGTTTATTCGACAGCCGGGCGCAGCCGGGCCGACCGAAGGCAGACCTCAAGCAATCGCTGAGCGATTCTCTGGCAGAGCGGGGCCGGAACCTGGACGATTATGAGTTGAAAGGGCATCCGATACGCTGAGGTTGCAGCGCTGGCAGGCGCTCAAGTGCTGCGTCATGAAATGAACCTG
>CAYONK010000539.1:279-3607 GCA_964405285.1 uncultured Ardenticatenaceae bacterium | reverse complement strand
CAGATCTGCCCCCCAGACCTGCGGAAACGCAACTGAATGGGCGCGCCTACTGGCAGGCGACTCTATCGGCGCATGTCGTCCAGGCATAGTCGCAGCGAAAACCCCTTTCCCACCCTCACTATTTCGGCAAATCAGCGCATCGGTAGTAACTGTACACAATACCCGGTGCGCCTGTGACATTACGGGACATACCTTGTAAATACGGGAATCGAACCCACGCGGTCCCTCGCGTTTCCAGGTGCCGGCTTAACCCGCTGGCAGGGTTTTGCGCTCGCCTTTGCCGTTATAGCTACCCGCTGCTTTTACGCCAACAATTCTGTTTTCCAGTTAGCTTCCTGGATCAGTGTGTCTAACTCGCGGTGTTCCTGGGCGATGCCGTCCGCCTGCTTCTGGATGGCGGCGACGTCAACAGCGGCGCGAAATTTGACTTCAGACTTGGTGTAACGATCCTGCGTCACGGTCGCGGCCTGCGCCAGGCCCGCATAGATGGTGTGCCGCACCCGGAGGACATCGCGGACAGCGATAGCATCGGCAATGGTCATCCCGTCTTGCAAAAGGGTGGCTGAATTGGTCTTGTTTATCTGTTGAATCAACCGCGTCAGCTCCTGGGCAATCCGTTCCATCTCCGCAAGCAGAATGGTTGGGTTTTCGGCCGGTTCATCCCCTTCTTGCATCTTTGCATTACGCAAGATCCGGCTCTTCAACTGCTCAATTCGTTTCTGATAATCGGCTCGCAAAATAAGCGCTTCAGCTAATCGCATACCCCACCTCTTTAATACTCCCTGTTAACTCACTTCGACGCTCAAATCTACTCATTGGTTGTGAAACGGCCGTTTTCCGTATAAATACGCCGCCATTGGGCCAGGGTCAGGTTGGCTTTTAGGTCTTTGCCAAAGTCTGCTATGCCGGCACACGCTCCAACGACCATTCAAGCTGCACTTTTTGCTGCATCAACTCTGAAGCATCCAAAACTTCAATGCCAAGCAAACGCCCTTCCCTATCAAAGTCGGCATGAACACCGGCAGAAATGACCTCTGTTCTGGCCGCCTTTGTTCCGGGAGTCTGAAACCATAAATATAAGAGATCACGGAATGGATCGTATTCCATCTTCATCTAACTCACCGCCTTAAAAACCATGACCATACCTGGCCAAAACAGTCAACAAAATTAACTGCCCATCATTTGTGAATTTGTAGTATACCGTAATTTCCTTCTGCTCATAAAACTGCCCTTCCCATTCTGCCTCATATGGGATGGCAAGAACCTTGCCCAAGGTTCCAGCTTTGGCCGAAGCCGCTATCTGTCCAGAATTGAGAACTTGTTCAATCTCTATTAAATTAACGCCACGCTGGGCCATTCTCTTCTTGAGGTGAGCATGTAAATCAGCCTCGCTTAATTGAAATCGCCTGTGTGTCATATTGTGTCCTGGCCGTTGTGATAAGGGTTAGAAAGGATACGGCCGTTGGGGCGGAACGGCCGTTCCCCCATCCCCCACTGTCCACCGTTCCACTGAACGCTATCCATTGGCTGTTAAACGGCTGTATCATCAATCGGTTGTTATCCTGTTCTGCTGCAAATACCACTCCACCGTCTGGCGCAGCCCATCGGCAAAGGGGGTTTCGGCAGTGAAGCCAAACAACTCGCGGGCGCGGGTGGTGTCCAACTTACGCCGCGGCTGGCCGTTCGGCTTACTGGTGTCCCAAACAATTTTGCCCGCAAAACCGGTCACCTCAACGATGGTTTCCAACAGTTCCTTGATGCTAATCTCAAAGGCGCTGCCCAGATTCACCGGCAAACTGCCATTGTACCGCTCGGCCGCCAACAAAATTCCCTCGGCCGCGTCGGCCACATAGAGGAATTCCCGCGTCGGCGACCCATCGCCCCAGGCCACAATCTGGTCGTCGCCCCGCTCCTTCGCCTCCAGGCATTTGCGAATCAGCGCCGGGATGACGTGGCTCGTCTCCAGATCAAAGTTGTCGCGGGGGCCATACAGGTTGACGGGTAGGAGAAAAATAGAGTTATAACCATACTGCTCGCGGTAGGTCTGGCTCTGCACCAGCAGCATCTTCTTCGCTAAGCCGTAGGGGGCGTTGGTCTCTTCCGGGTAGCCATTCCACAAATCATCTTCGCGGAAGGGGATGGGGGCGAATTTGGGGTAAGCGCAGACGGTGCCGATGGCCACGAACTTGGGCACGCCGCGCCGATAGCTTTCGTCCATGAGCTGCGTCCCCATCATCAGGTTATCATAGAAGAAGGTGGCCGGGTTTTCCCGATTGGCCCCAATGCCGCCGACGCGGCCGGCCAGGTGGATAACCATGTCTATTGTGGATTTGGGATTGCGGATTTGGGATTGTGGATTGTAGCCGACGTCGTGGAACAGTTGGCGGATGGCTTCTAGTTGGGTCAGGTCGTAGTCGGCGCTGCGCGGCACGATGACTTCGGCTGCGCCCCGTTCACTCAGGGCCTCCACGACGAAGGAGCCAAGAAAGCCGGCCCCGCCGGTGACGATGACGCGCTTGTTTTGCCAGAAGGTATGGCCGTCAGGCCAGGTTTGCTGGGTCATAGATGGGTCCTATTTTGTAACTACTAAATCTCTTCAGGATTTCACCACGGAGGCACGGAGAACACGGAGGTTCTAAAGATTTAATCTCTGTGTCCTCAGTGTCTCCGTGGTAAGTCGGTACTCTCTTTGTACAATTTTGGATTGGTCGCATTTTAGTGACGCGGAGTTGCATGGAGGAGTCACGGAGTATCGCAGAGTTTTCCGGCATATCCTCTGTACCTCTCTGTGTAACCTCTGTTTTACACGGAGTTGCACGGAGAAGTCACGGAGATCAGGAGAGAAGCTGTTTGAGTATTTCGCTTGCTTCCGACAAAAACCTCCGTGAACCTCCGGGTCTCCTCTGTGTATCTCTGTGTAATTCCGAACACTCTTTTTACAATTTTTGGTTATGCTGTGGGAATTGGGGGGTGTGGGGGGGACAACGGCCGTTTCCTACAACCCAACCACCCGCCCCCGTGTCGGCCGGCCGACCAGCGCATTCCGCGTATCCACCAACAGCGGCGCGTGGGCGGCGATACAATCATAATCCAACGCCTGATGGTTCGTTACCACCACCACACAATCCGCTCCGGCCAACGTCTCCGGCGACAGAGCGACCGATTGCAGCGGGAAACCCTCGTGGCTCAGGTCAGCCACAAAAGGATCGTGGTAGCTCACCACCGCTCCCCGCTCCCGCAGCAGGTGGATCACGTCCAGCGCCGGGCTTTCCCGCACATCGCTGATATTTGGCTTATAAGCCACCCCCAAAATCAGGACGCGGCTGCC
>CAYONK010000539.1:0-269 GCA_964405285.1 uncultured Ardenticatenaceae bacterium | reverse complement strand
GTCCTCGCCCACCTTGCCCACCACGTATTCCGGCATGTGGCTGTTCACGTCGCTGGCCAATTCAATGAAACGCGCCGTGTAATTCACCGTCTTCAGCTTCCAACTGAGGTAATGGGGGTCAATCGGGATGCAGTGGCCGCCCAACCCCGGCCCCGGCGTGAACTTCATAAAGCCATACGGCTTCGTCGCCGCCGCCTCCACCACCTCCCAGACGTTCAATCCCAGGCGGTCGCACATAATGGCGACTTCGTTCACCAGGCCGATATTGA
>CAYONK010000538.1:0-3622 GCA_964405285.1 uncultured Ardenticatenaceae bacterium | reverse complement strand
CGAACCTGTTCCACCGGCCAATATCTGCTCACCTGCTCCAGCAGGACCATATACACTTTGTCCAGATCGAGCGAAGCATTGAGCGCCCCGGTCAGTTCATTTAAGGCGGCAAGTTCTTTGTACTTTCGCGCCAGAGCCTCGTCCGTCGCCTGATATATACGGGCATTTTGGATGGAGATGGCGGCAAAATCAGCGATAGCCGTCAACAACCGTTCATCCCGGCGGTCAAACCGTTTGCCCGGCTGGCGATGCGTCGCCGCCAAAACGCCAAAAGGAACGCCGCCCAGAGTGATAGGCACGTAAGCCAACGCTTCCACCAGGTAATTGGTCTTAACTTTGATCTGTTCCTCGCCTGGCTGCCGCCAGACGCGCAGCGGCTGCCCGGTCTGAATGACTTTGCCCGCGAGTGACTCCTCGCCAATCGGCAGGCGCAGCCGTTTGATCGCCTCATCTTCAATACCGCGCTGCGCCTCCAGGAAAAGGTCGCCACTGGCTTCATCCACCAGCCAGATGCTTGTATCGCCGGCCGACGTCAGAGTCATCGCTGCTTCAACCACCTGATTGAGAACCTGGTCCAGGTCCAATTGGGAGGTGATGGACTTGGCGATCTCTGTCATGGCGTCGGCCAGGTCCACCTTGCGAGCGAGTGCGCCGGTATGGAATTGGGGGCGTTCTATGATGTGGAGGATTAGGCGAAGCTGCCCCAGGGTGAGGACATCACCATCTGTCAAGGAATAGGGGGTGCGGATACCGATGGAACGGCCGTTTTGCAACGTACCATTCGTGCTGCCTAAATCAATCGCGTACAAGTGGGTCGCTGTCGGGCGCAAGAGTAAATGCTGCCGCGAAACCCCCAGGGCGCTGGCATCAAATCCCTGTAGATCAATCGCTTCTCTCTTTTCAAGGTCTCGCCCTACGATCACTTCGCCATTCACGTCAAAGCCAAGCCGCTGCACCGGGTCCGCGGCCAGATCAAAGCGAATTCGCCAGGTCGGCCGATTTTCAATATCCGTCGCCGTTAGCTCATGGGGCACCGGGTGATACTGTACTTCCGGGATCACAATCTCAAACCCTGGCACTTCGTTAATTTGAAGCTCGTCAGTATTTCGTCTCGCATCATTCTCGGACATAAAACATCCTGGATGTGCCTTTCGACCGGGTCAATTGGCTGACCATAAATTCGTCGCGTTGTTTGTTGTTTGAAAATTGCCCGACCAGCACCACAAGTCAACGGCCATAACTTTTCAAGCAAGTATACCCCAATATCCCATCGCCAGAAACCTAACAGATCGTGAAAACGGGGCTTTCCAGTCTAGGGCTACACCGGCCTGCGCCGCAAAATCGCCTCGATTTTGGCGGCCCAACCGAGGAGTCGTTCATCCATCTGCCAATCGCCCACCAACTGTATACCCAAGGGCAAACCGGCATCATCCAAGCCGGATGGCAGGCTCAACGCCGGCAAACCGCTGTGGGTCCAGGGCAGATTCATCACCGGGTCACCGGTGCTGTCCAACCCCGCCGGAGCCGCGCCTGACGCGCCTGGGGCCAACCAGAGATCAATCCCTTCTTGCGCCATTTTCTGGCTCAGTTCTGCCCGGAGGCACAGCCGGGCAGCCAACGCCCCAGCCAGAGGGGCTGGCGCTACGGCCTGGCCGCGCTGGATCAATTCGGCGGTTTGCGGCCGGTACAGGCTGGCATGGGCAGCGAACCACGCCGCGTGAACCTGGGCTGCCTGCGCCGCCACAATCAACCGATGGCGCGCTTCAATTTCCGCAAAATCGGGCATGATCGGGATGGGTTTCAGGGTAAAACCGGCCGCGCTCAGCTGCCGGCAGGTTTCCCGGAAAAAGGCCAGAGCGAAGAGGGAGGTGCGTTCCAGGTATGGCCCTTCGGGAATGCCGAGGATGGGTGGGCGAGCAACGGCCGTTTCCCCCTTACGCCAATCGGTCAACAACACCCGCGCCGCCAGGGCTGCCCCGGCCACATCCGGCGCGAAAAAGCCTACGTGGTCCACACCCGGAGCCAACGGAATGACCCCTTGCCGCGAAATTCGCTCATAGCTGGGCTTAAAACCGACCACGCCGCAGAAAGCGGCCGGCCGCCCGATGGAGCCAATCGTCTGCGTACCAAGCGCCAGCAGGCACTGGCCCGCCCCCACCGCCGCCGCCGAACCGCTGCTGGAGCCGCCGGGCGTGTGGGCCAGGTTATGCGGGTTGCGAGTTGGGCCGGGAGCGAAGTAGGCGAACTCCGTGGTCACTGTCTTACCGACGATGAGCGCTCCGGCCGCCCGCAGACGGCGCACGCTTTCCGCTTCCGCCCCTTG
Source organism: uncultured Ardenticatenaceae bacterium (assembly GCA_964405285.1). Lineage (GTDB taxonomy): Bacteria > Chloroflexota > Anaerolineae > Promineifilales > Promineifilaceae > Leptovillus. The sequence goes on along the minus strand of CAYONK010000538.1, from coordinate 1,299 downwards.
CAGCAGCGCGGGTGGCAGTTTGCAGCCTGCCTGGGTCATAAACCCATCCACGTGGAAAATATCTTTCACACCGACGGGCAGGCCGAAGAGAAACGGCCGTTTTTCCGGGTCCGGGTATTTGGCTAATAAGTGGGATGCTTCACGTTGCAGGCGGGAGAAACGGCCGTTTTCCGGCAAAAAAGCCATCACCTCCGGCTCCCGCGCCACAAAATGAGTCTCCAATTCCGCCAAATAAGTTGGCAGCGCCACTTCCCCCCAGCGCAGCGCCTGCAGAATCGTCGCCGTATCAAACGGCGAATAAAATGCAAAGGATGTCTGAGTCGTATCGGTCATGAAGGTGAACCCAATCGTAACTGGTCAGCCCAAAAACAGACCCGGCAGGGTTGCTTAAACCTTGTCAGATCTGAACGTTTATAGCCACTCTAGCTTTCGGCCGTTGGTTGTGGTTCCGCCTCTGGTGTCAGCGTGCCGGTGGGCGTAGGACTTGGCGTTTCTGTCGGCAGCGGGGTGGGCGACGGAATGTATTCAAACTCCGTCGAGATGATCTCGAAGTGGGTGCGCCCCGGCATAATTCGTACCTCTCGCCGGTAGGTGAACTCGTTCACCATCAGCAACAAAACGTAATTGCCTGCCGGTAAATCGGCTACCACAAAGTTCTCGCGCCAGACATCATCCGAGCGGACCGTTGGATAATATGTGCTTTGCTCCCGTAGAATGGTGCTGCTGCCCGCTGGAAGGACTCTTATTTTAGCGTCGGAGATCATCCGCCCCCGGCTATCCACCAGGCGACCGGCCAGCGTGCCCCAACCTTGATATGGCACTAACCATAATGCAGGATTGCGCGTGTGGCTATAGGTATTTTCACCCACTCGCACCTCGAAATGAAGATGCGGCCCGGTCACTTCGCCGGAACTGCCCACCCCGGCGATGAGTTGACCCGGCTGGACGTAATCGCCTACGCTGACGAACAGCTCCAGTGTGTGGGCATAGAGGGTGTAGACGTCCTGCCCATTCCACTGCCAATCGTGGTGGATGACGACGGTGTTGCCGTAGTAATTGACGCCATCTCTGGGGCTGGGGAATGGCCCGGCATGGATGACGGTGCCGCTGCCGGCCGCCAGCACCGGCGTGCCCGTCTCGTTGGGGAAATCTACGCCATGATGGACGCGGTAGGGCGGTACGTTGGCCGCCTGTACGTCGTTGCCGAAGGGGTACCACTCTAAATCGTAGTTGCGGTAGCCGGAGGGGATGGGGCGGACGAGCCAGTAATGGTCGTCGGGGTCTATGGAAAGGGGGGCG
>CAYONK010000537.1:0-3624 GCA_964405285.1 uncultured Ardenticatenaceae bacterium | reverse complement strand
GCCGGAGGTTCATTCTCATAAAATCATGGTGAGCTGTGTCTGACGTAGAAAAAAGAGAAGAACAAGAAGAAGAGATCAAAGACGAAAAGCGGGCAAAGAAAGCGCCGCAAAAAGTCGAGAAGAAAGGGCCTCGGGTCAATCCGATTTCTCGTTATTTTCGGGAGACGCGCGGTGAATTGCGCAAGGTAACCTGGCCGACGCGGCAAGATTCATATCGCCTGACGGCTATCGTTTTGGCGGTATCTGCGCTGATGGCGGCTTTTCTCTGGCTGTGGGATCTGGTTTTCTCGCGCTCAATTACCTGGGCTATCCAGTTGTTTATTGGGGCTTGAGTCCCGTCAGAAAAAGCCCGGTTAAGTGAAATGATGATTGATGAATTTGACGACCTCGACCCTGTGGACGAGGAAGAGACGACTGAGACGACTGGCTCTTTGTTAGAGAGCGCGGTGGAAGCTGCTTTGCCAGAAGACGGCCGTTATTGGTACGTCGTCCACTGCTATTCAGGCTACGAAAACAAAGTCCGGCACAGCATCGAACAGCGCATCGAAACGATGGGCATGCAAGACAAAATCTTCGATGTCGTCGTACCCACCGAAGAAGAGATCGAGATCAAAGATGGCAAGCGCCGCACCGTCGAGCGCCGCGTCTTCCCTGGCTACATCCTGGTACAGATGCTCCTAAACGAGGATTCCTGGTACGTCGTGCGCAATACGCCTGGCGTCACCGGTTTCGTCGGCATGGGCAACGACCCCACCCCACTCCGCCCCGAAGAAGTCGCCAAAATCATGAACCGCATGGAAGCGGAAGCGCCCAAGGTGAAATTCGACTTCCAGATTGGCGAGAAAGTGCGCATTGGAACCGGCCCCTTCGCCGATTTCATCGGCACGGTCTCTGAGATTGATCAGGAAAAGGCCAAAGTGCGGGTGATGGTCTCCTTCTTTGGCCGGGAAACCCCAGTCGAACTCGACTTCCTGCACGTGGAAAAAGTTTAGCAGGTTCACAATACGTTCATCTTTAAGCAAACAATGAATGATACTTGATGAGCGCGGCTCGTCAGCTATCATTCATTGTTTCATGTTAGGAGGAGCCTGACAACAGGCGCCTGGACTCCAAGGAGAATGAAATGGCAAAAAAAATCAAAGCAGTAGTCAAAATTCAAATCAACGGCGGTAAAGCCAATCCGGCCCCGCCCGTTGGTACGGCGCTTGGTCCGCACGGCATTAACCTGATGCAGTTCTGCAAAGAGTATAACGCCAAGACCTCTAACATGGTCGGGCAGATCGTGCCGGTGGAAGTGACGGTTTTTCAGGATGGCAGCTTCAACTTCATCTTGAAGACCTCGCCGGCGGCCGATTTGCTGCGTAAAGCGGCCGGCGTCAAGAGTGGTTCAGCGGTGCCCAACCGCACCAAAGCAGGCACGATCACCGAGGACCAACTTCGGGAAATCGCCGAGATCAAGCTGAAAGACCTCAACGCCCGCGATGTGGAAAGCGCCATGAAAATCATCGCCGGTACCGCCCGCAGCATGGGCATTGCTATCGAATCATAATTTAATGCATTAGTGGGAGAACTGCATTCACAGTTCGATAAAACCACGAGGAGCAAACATGCCAAAACGAGGACGTAAATACGAAGAAGCGGCCGCAAAAGTGGACCGCAGCAGATATTACAGCCGGGATGAAGCGATTAAGCTCATCAAAGACACCGTGTACACGAATTTCGATCCGACGGTCGAGGTACATTTTCGCCTGGGTGTAGACCCGCGCCATGCTGACCAACAGGTCCGCGACGTGGTGCTGCTGCCGCATGGCTTGGGCAAAACAGTGCGCGTCCTGGTCTTCGCCGAGGGTGAAGATGCCCGCATCGCTGAAGAATCCGGAGCCGATTACGTGGCCGACGACGAACTGATCAAGAAAATCCAGGGGGGCTGGACCGATTTTGACGTGGCTATCGCTGTGCCGCAGATGATGGGGAAGGTTGGCCGCCTGGGTCGTATCCTTGGTCCGCGCGGCTTGATGCCTAACCCGAAAGCGGGCACGGTCGCCCCCGGATCGGACTTGCCCCGGCTGATCGAAGAAGCAAAAGCCGGTCGTGTCGAGTTCCGCGTTGACCGCACCGCCAACGTCCACGCCCCAATCGGCAAGGCGAGCTTTACCGAAGAGCAGTTGCGGGAAAATTTGCAGACTGTGATTGATGCGATTCGCCGCAATCGGCCGGCCGCCGCTAAAGGGACTTATGTCCGTCGCATCACCCTGGCTAACGCGATGGGTCCTGGCATTCGACTTGATACATTGGAAGCTTTGCAGTAGAATACTGTCCGCTCGTCAAATAGGCTGACGAGTTAACTAACAATCTATTTTAATTCCTGCTGAAGACAGTTGGTGGTAAGCGCGGCAAGTTGGCCGCCAAACCTTAAATTAGCCAGCCGAGGTGGGGGTTCAAACGAATCATGCCAAAGCAAGGCGCTCCGCGCCCTGCTTGTTTGATTGGGTTAATCCGAATCCTCACGCGAATCAGCGTGAGGATTTTTTATTTTTGGCAAGGAGGTGAAATCCTTTGGCAATTACAAAAGCGCGTAAAGATGAATTGGTAGCGCAGTATACCGAGCTGATCAACGGAAGCCGGGCTATCTTCATGGCTGAATACAAAGGTATGAGCGTCAAGAAGATGGAGAAGCTGCGTGAAGAGGTGGCCAAAGCCGAGGGCAATTTCCACATCACCAAGAACACTTTGTTGAAGATTGCGTTAGAACAGACTGATCATCCCGTTCCGGAAGAGATTCTAAAAGGGCAGATTGCTACCGGCTTCGCCATGAGCGAAGTGCCGACATTGGCTAAAGCCCTGGTAGATTATGCTAAGACGGACGAGAACATGACGATTCGTGGCGCAATTTTGAGCGGACGTGTTTTAACGGCTGCGGAAGTTGAGGCTCTGGCGAAACTGCCTTCTCTGGAACAGCTACGGGCGCAATTGATCGGTTTGGTCAACGCTCCGGCTACCAACCTGGCCTCTGTCATCACCAATGGTGTCCGGCAGGTTATTAATGTGATTGACGCTTATGCCAAAAGCGGTGATACCGCTGAGGCGGCCGCAGAAGAAGCGGCGGCTGCCTGAGCAGCCAATTTTGACTGATAAAATTGAACTCAATTCTGGAGGATATTTAAAATGGCGGATTTACAAAAAATCGTGGAAGATCTGAGCAGCCTGAACCTGATGGAAGCGGCTGAGCTGGCGAAAATGTTGGAAGAGAAGTGGGGCGTTAGCGCCGCCGCGCCGATGGCCATGGGCATGATGCCGGGCATGATGGCAGCGGCCGAAGCTGCGCCGGAAGAAGAAGAGAAAACGGAGTTTGACGTAGTGCTGAAGGACGTGGGTCCGAAGAAAATCAACGTCATTAAGGAAGTCCGCGCTCTGACCGGTCTGGGCCTGAAGGAAGCCAAGGAAGTGGTTGATGGCCTGGGCACTGTGATGGAAGCCGTGAGCAAGGAAGCAGCCACCGAAGCCAAAGCTAAATTGGAAGAGGCTGGGGCTGTGGTCGAACTCAAATAATCCTGGTGGTTTATTTGTACCTGTCGAAAAGGCCAACCCATGATTGGGTTGGCCTTTTTGCATAGGAAACGGAAG
>CAYONK010000536.1:0-3636 GCA_964405285.1 uncultured Ardenticatenaceae bacterium | reverse complement strand
GCTGCAACACGGCCACATTCACGGCGACTGCCTGACGGTGACGGGCCAGACGGTGGCAGAAAATCTGGCCGACATGCCCGACCTGGCTGCCGGGCAGACCATCATCCAACCGCTGGAGAAGCCGATCAAATCAACCGGCCACATTCAGATTCTGCGCGGCAACCTGGCCCCGGAGGGCGCGGTCGCCAAAATCACCGGCAAAGAAGGAGAGCGTTTCGCCGGTCCGGCGCGGGTCTACGATTCCGAAGAGGCGATGCTGGCCGGGCTGGAAGCGGGCGAAATCGAGAAAGGGGATGTGATTGTGATCCGCTACGAGGGGCCGAAGGGCGGCCCCGGAATGCCGGAGATGCTGACGCCGACCAGCGCGATCATGGGCGCGGGGTTGGGACAGGAGGTGGCCTTGTTGACCGACGGCCGTTTCTCCGGCGGCAGTCATGGCTTCATCGTCGGCCACATCTGCCCGGAGGCGCAAGAAGGGGGGCCGCTCGCCCTGGTGCAGAGCGGGGACATCATCACCATAGACGCCAGCCAACGGGCGCTGGACGTAGCCCTGAGCGATGCCGAACTAACCGCCCGCCGCGCCGCCTGGACCATGCCGCCCTACAAGGCGACCAGCGGCACGCTCTACAAATACATCAAGAATGTGCAGTCGGCCAGCGAGGGGTGTGTGACGGATGGGTGATGGGGATAACGGCCGTTTCCCCCAAACCAAAACAGCCCGCGCCGGTGTGAAAACTGGCGCGGGCTGTTTTATTTATTCGTCAGGTCAGGCAGCCAGCTTGTCAGCGGCGCGGGGCGACCGTCAGTTCCGGGGGAACCGGGTTAGGGATAACCAGCAGTTGACCAGCCTGAATGTAATTGTAGTTATAGACAGCATTAATCCGCGCCAGCCAATGCAAGTTAATGCCATAAGCCTGGGCGATCTGCGACAAATTCTCCCCACGCTGCACCACGTGATGGACAAAGCAAGGCTCTTCATTGATGGTGATCGGGCCGGCGTTGCCCGGATTGGGGATGGTGAGAACTGCACCCGGATAAATGCGATCAGGAATCGGGATGTGATTGGCGGTGCGGATATCGCGGACAGTTGTGCCGTAACAACGGGCAATCTGCATCAACCATTCATGCTGATAGACCATATGCTGCGCAGGCACGCCGGGCGTTACAAAAGCCGCCTGGGCAACTTGCCCGCCAACCCCGCTCGCAGCGCCAGTCGTCTCCGCAGCCGCTTCTTCTCCACCGCCGCCGCCAACTTCAGCGTCTTCTGTCGCTGTCTCGGCAACTTCCTCTGCCGTGACGCCTCCACCCGCATCAGGATCATCGGCGGATTCGGCGTCGCCACCTAAGGGGGCGTCGCCGCTACCACCACCCACTTCAGCGTCATCGGTCGTTGGAGTGTCGCCACCACTTTCGGCTGCCGTCTCCCCTTCTGTGGCTGACGTGGTCTGCTCGGTCGTCGTTGCGCTATCAGCAACACTCGTTTCTGGCAGAGCGACAACGGCCGTTTCCCCTTCCGCCACTTCATCAACCGGGTACGATGGTTCTACCGCCGCATTTTCCACGACTAAACCCGGCGTGTCCTCCCCCGCTATCTCTTCCCCCCCGCCCCGATTGAGCAGAAAGCGAGCCGCCAGTACCACAGCCAGGATCGCGACAATCGCCAACAAAACGTAAAGAATCCCACGAAGCATCTTACTACCTCCTTAAACTGGTTCCCGACAAATAGTCGCCCTTCTGTTATATGACATAACCCATTATACATAAAATAAGCAAGCTGACTCATAATACCATGTGTCTCCAGAGTCAGTCAAGTATTATGGCAACCATTTACACGTCTATACGATATGCCAGGCAATCGGACCTTCTCTCTGTTACACCGGGTGGCTCAAGAAACAAGGAACATCTACAATTAAGAAGAATAAACTGCTCCACACCATAAAGGGCCAAGATATGTCCGACACAACTTTACCGCGCCACTGCCTGCTGATTTACAAGAATCAACCGGCGCTCCTCATTCAAAGCGGTGACAAGAAAATTGAAATCAACCTGGCCGACGGCCGTTCTCTAAGCGTCCGACCTAAAGACGTTACCTTGCTGCATCCCGGCCCACTTACCAGCCTGACAACCCTGGAACCGCCCCCCGGCGACATCCTGACCGCCTGGGAACTGCTCCAGGACAGCGTTACCGCCCTGCCCGAATTGGCCGAACTCGCCTTTAATGCCTACACACCGGCGAGCGCCTGGGCCGTCTGGCAACTGCTGGAAGACAGGCTCTACTTTAGCGGCACACCTGATGAAATCGTGGTCCAGACACCGGAGCAAGTTGCCGCCGAGCAATCGGCGCGCGCCGTCAAAGCGGCTGAAGCCTCCGCCTGGCAGTCATTTCTCGCCCGGCTAGAGCAAGGGGAGATAGCCAACGAAGACGGCCGTTACCTGCAAGAAATCGCCGCGCTCGCCTCCGGCCAAAGCCAGAAAAGCCAGGCCCTCCGCGCCCTCAATCAGCCGGAAACGCCGGAAGCAGCCCACGCCCTGTTATTACGTTTGGGCTATTGGAGCGATCAGGTCAATCCCTATCCCGCCCGCGCCGCCCTTCCCACCACTTCGCCCGATCTGCCCGTGCCGGCGCTGCTCGAAGAAGAGCGCCGCGACCTCACTCACCTGCCAGCCTTCGCCATTGACGACGAGGGCAACCAGGATCCCGACGACGCCATCAGTTGGGAGGAGGAGCGCTTATGGGTCCACATCGCCGACGTGGCCGCGCTGGTCACGCCGGATAGTTTGCTAGACCTGGAGGCGCGCACTCGTGGGGCCAACCTCTACCTGCCGGAAGGCATCATCACCATGCTGCCGCCAGACGTCACCCGACAATTGGGGCTGGGATTGGCGGATGTGTCGCCAGCACTCTCGTTTGGCCTGGACCTGACGCCGGATGGCGAGGTGACGCATCTGGAAATCATCCCCAGTTGGGTGAAGGTAACACGACTGACGTATGAGGCGGTAAACGGCCGTTTACACCAAAACCCCTTCGCCACCCTCCATCAACTGGCGCAGCGCGCCGGGCAGCGCCGCCATGAACAAGGCGCGGTCGAGATCAACCTGCCCGAAGTGCGGGTGCGAGTAGACGCAGCCGGCCGGGTCACCATCCGGCCACTGCCCAACTTAGCCAGCCGCGATCTGGTGCGCGAAGCCATGCTACTCGCCGGGGAAGCGGTGGCCCGCTTCGCCTTTCACAACGGCATCCCCCTGCCCTACACCACGCAAGAAGCGCCGTCCGAGGCGCTGCCAGAGGCCCAAACCCTCTCGCAATTTTTCGCCCGGCGAAAATTGATGAAACCAAGCCAGCAGAGCAGCATACCAGGCGCCCACGCCGGCCTGGGTTTGGGCTTATACGCGCAGGCGACCAGCCCCTTGCGCCGCTACCTTGATCTGGTAGTCCACCAACAACTGCGAGCCTACGCCACTGGCGCTCCTATCCTGGATGAATGGTCGGTGATGGACCGCGTTGGCGCGGCTGAGGCGGTGTCTGGCGACACTCGCCGGACAGAACGCCTATCTAACCGGCATTGGACGCTCGTCTACTTGCGGCAAAATCCCGATTGGCGCCCATCTGGTCGCATGGCGTCAGGAAGACATCAA
>CAYONK010000535.1:0-3637 GCA_964405285.1 uncultured Ardenticatenaceae bacterium | reverse complement strand
CTTTCGACGCCGTGGGTTCCATCCTGGTGGTGGCGCTGATGATCGCTCCGGCGGCCGCCGCCTACTTGCTGACCGACAGCCTGCCGCGCATGGTGGGGCTGGCGGCGGGAATTGGCGCGGCCAGCGCCATCGGCGGCTACTGGCTGGCGCGCGCCCTGGACGCCAATATCGCCGGGGCGATGGCGACGATGACCGGGCTGCTTTTCTTGCTGGCGTTCGTTTTCGCGCCGGAGCGGGGGATCGTGGCGATTGCCCGGCGGCGACAGCGGCAAAAGTGGGCGTTTGCTCAGGCGGCGCTGGCGATCCATCTGCTAAACCACGAAGGGACGCCGGAGGCGGCGGCCGAATGCAGCGCGGCCCATTTGCAAGACCATCTGCGCTGGGAGGCCGGTTTTGCCGCCCAGGTGTTGGCGCGGGCGCAGAGGGGGCAGATTATCTATCGGGAGAATGGCGGGTTGCGGTTGACGGAAAACGGCCGTTCTCTGGCTGAAGAAGCGGTTGGTAGCTGGTAGTTGGTAGCTGGTAGTTGGTAGCTGGTAGTTGGTAGCTGGTGGCTGGTAGCTGGTGCGACCGGCAACTATCCACTGTCAACTCCCAACTATCAACTGCCGTAGAGGGAGCATCATGACAAAACAACTCGGAGTAGAGCGTGGGAATGGACAACTGGACGCAGCGGGTAAGAAGCGTCTGGTGGTCGTCGTTGGGTTCATGGCCCTCACCTGGGCCATTCTGTTGGTTGCCGCCGGGAGCTGGCGCTGGTTGGCGGGCTGGTTGTTTATCGGGCTGCAAGCGGCCGTCTTTTTTGGGATGGGGCTGTGGGTGGCGCGGCGCAATCCGGGCGTGATCAACGAACGGGGCCGCAAGTCGGATAAAACGAAAGCATGGGACAAGGTGTTCAGCCTGGTCTACGCGCCGCAGCTTTTCCTGCTGCCGTTGGTGGCCGGGTTGGATTATCGTTATGGCTGGACGGCCGTTCCGCCAGCCTGGCAAATCGCCGCCTTCCTGCTCCTGGGCCCGGCGATGGCGCTCCCTTACTGGGCGATGGCCGTCAACAATTTTCTGGTGACGACGGTGCGCCTGCAGGAAGAGCGGGGGCACTACGTGGTGACAACCGGACCCTATCGCGCCGTGCGCCATCCGATGTACGTGGGGGCAATTGCCACCATGCTCTGCACGGCGCTGGCTTTAGGCTCCTGGTGGGCGCTGCTGCCGGGTGGGGCGGCGGCTCTGGCAATGGTCGCCCGCACGGCACTGGAGGACCGGACGTTGCAGGCGGAACTGCCGGGTTATGCCGCCTATGCGCAGCAGACGCGCTATCGTTTGCTGCCGGGCATCTGGTGAGGTAGAGAAAATGATGCAAGAACTTTCATTACGACGATTTTTGGGAGAAACGGCCGTTTACAACGCCCTATTAAGCGGGATGATCCTGGGCACGATGCGTTGGAATCCCGGCATATGGGCGCACGATTATCCGCCGGACATCAAAGAGAAATTCGGCCCGGTGGATGCGCGGACCAGGCGGCAGGCGAGCATTGTCGCTGTGCCTTTCTTCCTGATTATGTTTGGCAGCATCATCGGTTCCAATCTGCGCTTGAAGCGGCGGAACGGTGAACGGCTATCGCTGAAAGCGGCTTATGCGAACGCATTCGGCCTCATCCTCTCCGGCTGGCTGTTCGATCTGACCATTCTCGATTGGCTGGTTTTTGTCACGATCACGCCGGAGATCGTGGTGCTGCCGGGCACAGAAGGCATGGCTGGTTATGATGACTACCTGTTTCATCTGCGGGCGCATCTGCGCGCTTTGCCGATGCTGGCTGTGTTGGCGATGGTTCTCGCCCTTCTAACCGCTTCTCGCCCGTGGCGCTGGTAACACATTCGTACTATCGCCGGAAAATTTAACGCTATTTTTACAGGTTATCAGGCCAAAAAGCATTTTAATACTCCTGGGTTGCTGCCCGGCCGCTGCGCTGAGATGGGAGACTGGAGATTCATACGATCTCCAGTCTCGACCCTTCAATAGCCATTATCGGGAACAAGTAGTTATCCGCAGATTCCACAGATTTTTCTGCTTAATCTGCGTGAATCTGCGGATTGATTTTTTGACATAATCTCGATCCTGATCATGTCTAATCTCCTGTAGATGGTCCCGTCTGTGTATCTTAGGACTTATGGCAGGTTATCAAGGCGGCGGAAAAGTGTTAGAATGCAGCCATTCAAACGCCGATGGTGTCTTCATGATTCATGGTTGCCTGCATCATTGGGAAAAGGAGTGAATCAAGTGGCCTGGTCTGTGTTGGTAGTTGATGATGAACCGATGACCCGCACGTTATTACAGTTGATGTTGGCTCCAGCAGACTGCGAAGTGATCGAAGCCGAAGATGGTCTGGACGCTCTGGAAAAAATCGAGCAGAATTTGCCAGACTTGGTTATTCTGGACGTGATGATGCCGCGTATGGATGGCATCACACTTTGCCGCCACTTGCGTCAGGAAGCGCGTACCGCGCTTCTGCCTGTTATTATGCTGAGCGCCAAGACTAGCGCGGAAGCTGTTCAAGAAGGTTTGTTGGCTGGCGCCGACAAGTATCTGACGAAACCCGTTTCGCGGCGGGAGTTGGTGGGCAGCGTGGAGGAGCTGGTCCCTAAGGTGGTAGCTGCGCCTTAGAGCAGCATGACGCGAGCCGCTTCAAGCTGCGCCCGCAGCGCGTCTGGCGCAGTGCCGCCAATGACTTGCCTGGAGGCTAACGACGCGCTGAAACTGAAAACGGCCGTTGCCTCCTCCTCCAATTCTCCGCTCACACCCCGCAAATCAGCCAGCGTCAACGCCATCAGCGACACCCCTTTTTCCTCCGCCAACCGCACCACCGCCCCGACGATGTGATGCGCCTGGCGGAAGGGCATCCCCTTCTCCTTCACCAGATAATCGGCCAGGTCGGTTGCCAGCAACCCCGGCTCCAACTGCGCCGCCATGCGCTCCGGCCGCAGTTGCAGCGTGGCGATCAGCCCGGCCATCACCGGCAAGGCCAGCGCCAGCGTGTCGAAGGCGTCGAAGACCGGCTCCTTGTCCTCTTGTAAGTCCTTGTCGTAAGTGGAGGGTAGCCCCTTGAGCGTCGTCAACAACCCCATCAGATGGCCGATGAGACGGCCGCTCTTCCCCCGCGTCAATTCTAAGGTGTCCGGGTTCTTCTTCTGCGGCATGATGCTGGAGCCGGTGCTGTAGGCGTCGTCCAGCGTCACGAAGCCGAATTCGGCGCTGCTGAAGATGACCAACTGCTCAGAGAGGCGGCTGAGATGCAGCCCGGTCATGGCGGCCGCATAGAGAAAATCGGCGGCGAAGTCGCGGTCCGAGACGGCGTCCAGGCTGTTTTGGCTGATGGCGGCGAAGCCGAGGGCGGCGGCCAACGCTTCCCGGTCTACCGGGTAGGCGCTGCCGGCTAACGCGGCGGAACCGAGGGGGAGACCGGCCGTTCGCTCCTTTGCCTGCGCCCATCGTTCCTGATCCCGTTGCAACGGCCAAAAGTGCGAGAGCGCCCAATGCCCCCAGGTGATGGGTTGGGCGTGCTGCAAATGGGTATAGCCGGGCATGGGGGTGTGCAAATCCGCCTCGGCGCTGGCCAGCAATGCCCGCTGCAACTCCGCT
>CAYONK010000534.1:0-3638 GCA_964405285.1 uncultured Ardenticatenaceae bacterium | reverse complement strand
GTCGCCATCTCATCCACCAGGCCGGGCCGCCGGTACGCCTTCACGATGATCGGGATGGGGAAGGTCTCCGCCTCGCCGCCCCAATCTACCTCAATCAAACGTTCTGTTTCGGTGATGGCGGCCACCTGCTTGCAATCTTTGCGATGGATGGTGACGCCCTGCCCGCGCGTGATGTAGCCGACGATCTCTTCTGGCGGGATGGGGTTGCAACAGCCCGCCATTTTGGTGAACAGACCGCTCAGCCCGCGCACTGTCAGCCCCTTTGGCTTGCGTGGTTCCTGGAGTAACGGCCGTAATTCATCGTCCGGCTGCAAACTCTGTTTGAGGATGGCGATGGCCCCACTGATTTGGGCGCTTTGGATGTCGCCAAAGCCCACCTTCGCCAGAAACGTCTCGATGTCCTCATATTTCAGCGCCTCGGCGATGTCTTGGACGCTGTACGTGTCGCTCAGGCCCAGCCGCCTTAGCTCCCGCTCTACCACTTCGCGCCCTTGCTGGATGTTCTGCTCCCGTTCTTGGGCGCGGAACCATTGGCGAATTTTGCTGCGGGTGCGGGCGGAGCCGGTGTAGCCCAGACTGGCGTTCATCCAATCCCGGCTTGGTCCGGCCCGTTTGGTCGTCAGGATTTCGACGCGCTGGCCTGATTTGAGCTTGTAGTCCAGGCTGACCATTTTGCCATCTACCCGCGCCCCACGGCAGCGGTGGCCGACTTCGCTATGAATCTGGTAGGCGAAGTCAATCGGCGTTGAGCCGATGGGCAGGTCAACCAGGTCGCCTTTGGGCGTGAAGGCGTAGATGCGTTCGGCGGCTACCTCGGTCTCGAAAATGTCGTTGTCGCTGGCGGGATCGCCCATTTCCCGGAGGTTGACCAGGAGTTCGCGCAAATTTTGGATGCGTCGTTGCAGGTAAGGCCCGACGCGCGCGCCATCTTCCTTGTAGGCCCAATGGGCGGCGATCCCTTTTTCCGCCTCCTCGTGCATGCGCTGCGACCGGATTTGCACTTCGATGGTGTGGCCGCTGGCGCTGTCTATAACGGCCGTGTGCAGCGATTTGTAGCCGTTGGCTTTTGGGGCGGCGATGTAGTCGTCGAATTCGCGGGGGATGGGTTTCCAGAGAGCGTGAACGACGCCCAAGACCTGATAGCAGAGGAAACGGTCTTCCTCGTCTTTTTCTTTAACGCTCAGGGTTTCGTAGGTTTCCGGGTTGGTGGGTTCGAGGATGACGCGGATGGCGTGGATGTCGAAGATTTGCTCAAACCCGATCTGTTTCCGCTCCATCTTGCGGGCGATGGAATAGATGTGTTTCGGCCGGCCGGTCACGTCTGCGGTGATCCCCATCTCGGACAGTTTTTGTTCCAGCCGCTCTGTGGCCTGGGCAACCCGCTCTGCCCGGCCAACGCGCCGCTCGGCCAGCTTGCTGGCGATGTCGTGATACGTCTCTGGCTCCAGATAGCGGAAGGCCAGGTCTTCCAACTCCCATTTGACTTGCCAGATGCCCAACCGGTTGGCCAATGGCCCGTAGATGTTCATCGCTTCGCTGGCGATAGCGATCTGTTGATCGCGCTCCAGACCGCCGGCGTGGCGCAGATCATCCAGGCAATCGGCCAGGCGGATGAGGAGCAGGCGGATGTCCCCCTCGATGATGGAGAGAATGGCGCGGCGGATGGCCTCCAGCCGTTGGTCTTTGCTCTCTTTGGCTTTTTGTGGGTTTGGGTCTTGCCGTTCGGCAAAGGCGTGAAGTTTGTTGAGGCTGAGAATCAGCGAGGTGACTTCGGCGCCGAATGCGTTGCGGATGTCTTCTTCGGTTTTGGTGGTGTGGGGATAGAGGCTGTCGTGCAGCATCCCGGCGATGAGCGTGGGCGGGTCTACGCCCAGGTCAAGCAAAACCTGGCTGACGCCGAGGTCGTGTTCCAGATAGGTTTCGCCGGAGCGGCGGCGCTGGTCGGCGTGGGCTGTCTGGGCGAAGTTATAGGCGCGAGCCAACTGCTCGGCCAGTTTTGCGGGTGCGCTGCTCGGCAGCAGGGCGAGTAGCTCCGACAGGGTGACGATATTTTTTTTGCTCATAACCGGATGTAAGCGTTCAGCCCCCTCAAGACCGGACAGATTTTCAAGGATTGCTCTGCTAGAAATCTGTCCGGTTTGGGCGGTCAGAATTGCCTGTGCAAGAAAAAAACAGGCGACTTCGGGAGAAGGAGCCGCCTGTTTTTGAGAGTTTACCGCGCAAGTGACAGAAGGGTGTCAGGCAACGGCCGTTTCTTCATCCGGCTCCTGGTTATCTTTCTCCTTACCAGGCTCAAGGATAATACGCGCTTGCTCTTGAATCACTTCACCGGTGTGGGCGATCCGTTCACGGGCGTCGGCGACAACTTCTTCTGCCTTGTGCCGGTACTCTTCGGTGTAAGCGTCGGCCAGTTCACGGTAATGCTGCACCCGCTCTTCGCCCAGTTGACGCAGTTCTTGCCCCTTGTGGGTGATTTGATCACGCATTTGCTCACCAGACTGTGGGGCCAGGATCAGAGCGGTGGCCGCGCCGACCAGACCGCCAATCACAAACCCGGCCAAAAAAGCGCCAAAATCACTGTTATTCTCGCTCATGGTATATCACTCCTCTGAAAATAGTTAACGCAGAGACGCAGAGACGCAGAGAAAATGAAGGTTGTTTTCATTCAAGGTGTTGAGCCTGCGCTCATGTCGTCTCCTTTCTCACGTTGGTCGTTCTAGCAACTTACTCTAAATTCTTCTTGGGATTGCCGAATAAAGTCTTTAAGCCACGACGAATACCGGCCGCGTAACTACTGGCGGTGGTCATCGGCTTCACCACGTTATCGCTGACAAAAGTGGTCGTCCCCTTGACCATGCCAATCGTTTCGTTGGTGCGCTCCAAAATCGGCTTGATCTCGAACTCTAACATATTGACCAGGCGGATGACCATCACCAGCAGGATCATGAGGGCGATGCCGAATAGACAGGATTCGAGAGCCAGGACAATGATGAAGATGTCGCGCAGCGCCTCAATTGTTCCGGCGTGATAACGAGCCGCCCACAGCACGAAGGCGATGAAGCTGATCATCAGCAACAGGCTGACGATCACGCCAATGACCACGTATTTGGTCTGGATCAGCGGCTCGTGTGGTGACTCGTACACCGGTGGGGGTGGGTAGGGCGCGCCGTTATAAGACGGTTGGTTGGTTATTTCTGTGGCTGTGTCTTTATTCATAGGTGTCCCCTGTTGGAACAAGTATAGCATCTTTCAAGAGTAGACCGCAAAAAGAGCGCAAGGATTTATGCTTCTTGCCCGGCCAGCCACCAACTGGCGATGAGAGCGATCCATGATCCCAGGCTGGCGCTGAACAAGTAGAGGGCGCCGAGTTTGAAGAGGGCGATATTGAGCAGATCGCCCAGGAAATGCCCCAGAGCGAAACCCATCCAGGAGGCCAGAACGTAGAGCAAGATGCGCCGCGCCGGTCCGCCAAGCAGCAGATGGAAGGCGGCGCCGTAGGCGGTGGAGAGCAAAAAGCCGAGGACGAGGGCGGAGGCGGTTCCGGTCATGGGTCTTTCTTTTCCATGGGACGATGGGATTGGAGATTGGAGATTGGAGATTTGTCCAGTCTCCAATCTCCAATCTCCAATCTCCAATCT
>CAYONK010000533.1:3289-3655 GCA_964405285.1 uncultured Ardenticatenaceae bacterium | reverse complement strand
GGCCAGACCGCCAAGCGGCAGGCCGTCGTCAACCCGGAAAATACTATCTACTCCATCAAACGGCTGATGGGGCGGCGCAGCGACGCGGCCGAAACTGAGCGGACGCGCAAAATGGTCCCCTACGCCATCGTCGCCGGGCCGCAGGGCGATGCCCGCGTCAGCGTGCCGGTGGCCAACCAGACCTATTCGCCGCAGGAAATTTCGGCGTTCGTCTTGCAGAAATTGAAGCGAGATGCCGAAGCCTACCTGGGCGAACCGGTCACCAAAGCGGTCATCACCGTGCCCGCCTACTTCGACGACAGCCAGCGGCAAGCCACCAAAGACGCCGGCAAGATCGCCGGGCTGGAAGTAATGCGGATCATCAAC
>CAYONK010000533.1:0-3279 GCA_964405285.1 uncultured Ardenticatenaceae bacterium | reverse complement strand
GCCAACGGCCGCAGCCCTGGCCTATGGCCTGGACAAGAAAAACGACGAGACGATCCTGGTCTTCGACCTGGGCGGCGGCACGTTCGACGTGTCGGTGCTGGAAGTGGGCGAAGGCGTGATCGAGGTGCAATCCACCAACGGCGACACCCACCTGGGCGGCGACGACTGGGACGAGCGCATTGTCCATTGGCTGACGGAGCAGTTCAAGATGGACCAGGGCATTGACCTGGCGCAAGACCGTCAGGCGTTGCAGCGGCTGCGCGAAGCGGCCGAGAAGGCGAAGATCGAACTCTCCACCTTGATGCAGACGGAGATCAACCTGCCCTTCATCACCGCCGACGCCAATGGGCCGAAGCATCTGCAATTCACCCTGTCGCGGGCCAAATTCGAGCAATTGACCGAGGATTTGGTCGCCCGGCTGCGCCAGCCGTTTGAACTGGCCCTGAAAGACGCCGGTCTGAGCGCCAGCAACATCAATGAAGTGGTGCTGGTCGGCGGCTCGACGCGGATGCCGATGGTGCAGGAATTGGTGCAACAGCTCACCGGCAAAGCGCCGAATAAGAGCGTCAACCCGGATGAGGTAGTGGCGCTGGGCGCGGCCATCCAGGGCGGCGTCTTGGGCGGCGACGTGAAGGATATGCTGCTGCTGGACGTGACTCCGTTGAGCCTGGGCCTGGAGACGCTGGGCGGCGTGATGACCCCGCTCATCCCGCGCAACACGACCATCCCGACGAAGAAGACGGAGGTGTTTAGCACGGCTGAGGATAACCAAACGGCCGTTGACATCCACGTGCTGCAAGGCGAACGGCCGATGGCCAACGACAACAAAACGCTGGGCATGTTCCGCCTGGACGGGCTGCCGCCCGCCCCGCGCGGCCTGCCACAAATCGAAGTCACCTTCGACATTGACGCCAATGGCATCCTAGATGTGACGGCGAAGGACAAAGCGACTGGCCGCGTTCAGCAGATCAAAATCACCGCCTCCACCAATCTGAACGAGGCGGAGATTGAGCAGATGGTCAGCGCCGCCAAGCAGCATGAGGCGGAAGACCGCCGGGTGCGGGAACTGGTAGAAGCGCGGAATCAGGCGGACCAACTGATCTACACGGTTGAGAAAAGCCTGAACGACCTGGGCGACAAGCTGGACGCCGCCGAGCGGACCCGGATCGAAGGCATGGCCAACGATCTGCGCGAAGCAGCGAAGGGCGACGATATGCAGCGCATCCGCAGCCTGAGCGAGCAGTTGCAGCAGGCAAGCTACGCCATCAGCCAGCAGATGTACCAATCGCAGGCGGCCGGCCCGGCGAATGGGCAGGCGAATGGGCATAGCAATGGGAGCGGAAACGGCCGTTCCCAAGACGAAGGCGTGGTCGAAGGCGAATTTCAGGAAATGTAAAAATATAGGGGCGTATCTCCATACGCCCCTATATTTAAGGGAAAATCATGTTCGACAATTACAACTACCGGCGGCGCGACGGCCGTTATCCACCCATCACCGAAATCCCCGGCCCGACGCGGGCAGGCGGCGTTGGCGAAGTCGAACGGCTGCGCCAGCGCGTGCAACAGGCGGAAGCCGACGCCGCCGAATGGCGCGAGACGGCGGAACGGCTCTACGCCACCGCCCAACAGCAGCAAACTGCGCTGAAAAAGCTAGAAAGCGAGATGGCCGCCGCCAACCGGCAGTTGTCCCACCTGGAAAAACGGCTGACGGCGCAGCGTCAGGCTCCGCCCCCGGCCCCGGCCGAAGCGGGCGACGCCTGGCGCGAGAAGTACCTGCGTCTCTACGCCGACTTCGAGAACGGCAAGAAGCGGGCCGAACAACGCTACGCCCTTGAAGCGCAGCAGGCGCAAGAAAAATTACTGCGCGACATGCTGCCCCTGGCCGACAACCTGGAACGCGCCCTGGCTCACGCCGCAGACGCGGAGCAGCGCGACGGGTTGGAGCAAATTCGTCGGGCTTTCTTATCGGTTTTGAGTGGGTATGGCGTGGAAGCGTTAAATCCCATCGGCGAACCCTTTGACCCGGAGCAGCACGAAGCGATTGGCGCAATCGCAGACGGCGACACTGAATCTGGCGTTGTGCTTGCGGTCGAGGAAACAGGTTATACTTATCAGGACAAACTTCTCCGCCCGGCGCGGGTATTGATAGCGGAATGAGACTGGAGATTAGAGGTTGGCTTTAATCTCCAATCTCCAATCTCTAATCTCCACATCTCAGGAATCAGCTATGAAAGTTATTGATTACTACAAAACCCTCGGCGTGGGCAAAGGCGCCGACGAAAAAGAAATAAAGCGAGCCTACCGCAAGCTGGCGCGAGAGTTTCACCCGGACGTCAACCCGGACAATAAGGCGGCCGAAGAGCGCTTCAAGGAGATCAACGAAGCCTACGAGGTGTTGAGCGACCCGGCCAAACGGCAGAAGTACGACCAATTCGGCTCCCAATGGCAGCAGTATGAGCGGGCTGGCGGCCGGCCGGAAGATTTCAACTGGTCACAGTGGGGCGGGCAACCGGGCGGCGGGCCGTATACGCGGGGTGTCAGCCAGGAAGAGTTTGAGCAGATGTTCGGCGGCAGCGGCGGCTTCTCTGACTTTTTTGAGACGCTGTTCGGCGGCATGGGCGGCGGGCGGCGGAGCAGCGGCGGCTTCGATTTTGGTAATTTTGGCGGCGGGCAGCAGTTCCAAACCCGCCCGCGCCAGGGGCAAGATATGGAGCATATCGTCCAGGTCACGCTAGAAGAGGCGTTTCAGGGGACGACGCGGACGCTGCAATGGGAAAACGGCCGTTCTCTCGAAGCCAAAATCCCGCGCGGCGTAGATACCGGGTCTCGTATTCGTTTGAGTGGACAGGGGCAGCCGGGGGCGGCCGGCGGTCGCGCCGGCGACCTTTACCTGAAAGTTGAGGTGCTGCCCCACGCCACCTTCACCCGCGAAGGAGACGATTTACGCGCCGACATCCCGGTAGACCTCTACACCGCGCTGCTCGGCGGCAAAGCAGAAGTGCGTACTCTGGACAAAAGCGTCAACCTGACCATCCCGCCGGAGACGCCGAACGGCAAGCTCTTCCGCCTACGCGGCCTGGGCATGCCCAAACTACGCCAACCCGACCAGCGCGGCGACCTCTTCGCCACCGTCGCCATCCAACTCCCGCGCAACCTGAGCGAAAAGGAAAAGGCGCTCTTTGAACAACTACAAGAAATGAGAAGCTAGTCTTGTAGTCTGGTAGTCTTATAGTCTTGTAGTCGGCCTGCGACTACTTGACTACTCGACTACCAGACTAC
>CAYONK010000532.1:3325-3657 GCA_964405285.1 uncultured Ardenticatenaceae bacterium | reverse complement strand
GAACGAAATCGCCAGACAGATGAGTGGTCAATCAGTCAGCCACGCTTTCCCCATCTCCTGTCCTTGTCGTTGTGCCAACGCCTGCTCAAAGTGTGGTACAGTAGACCCACGCGCAAGATTTTAGACGACAGGATTTGTCCACAGATTCGCTTGGATTCCCCAGATTTTTTCAGCTCAATCTGGGCGAATGCGTGAAATCTGCGGATTGATATTTTGACATCATGTTAATCCTGACAATGCCTGTTGGAGACAGCGATGCTAGACGACGAGCAACGGCCGTTGCCCACCCCCAAACGACAATCCAGGCACAACGATGAGCGAAAATTGCTCTA
>CAYONK010000532.1:0-3315 GCA_964405285.1 uncultured Ardenticatenaceae bacterium | reverse complement strand
GTCAGTTTACCCAACCAAAATTACAATTTTTCTGTACGATGGCAAAACAATTCTGGCATGATTTATAACGCTCTGGCAAGATTCTTCACAATCTTTCGCCCGCCGTCAAATTTGCACAGATGGCATGAACCGCGCCGATTAAAGCAACGCCGCCCACCCCATCAGACCAAAGGGTTTCCAAAACCTGTCGGGTCTGGTAGCATCGCTGCCATGAAAGGTAGAGATGAAAAACGACTGCTGCTGCTGGTTATCTTCACCCTCGTTGTGGTGGGTGGCGGGCTGATTGGGCTGATTTTTGGTTGGGAGGCAGCGGTAACGGCCGTTCCCTGCCTGCTCGGCGGCGCATTCCTCATTCTCGTCCCCTGGGGGCTGCTCACCCTGGCAGAAAAATGGCGAAACCGATTGGAATAAACGGCCGTTGCTGTTAAAATTAGTTGACAAGGCAATCACTATGCGCGCACCATCCCCGCCCCAACTTTCAGCAATTTCCGAATTGCCGGTCAGCCTCAGAGAAGGTCAGCTTAAAGCAATCAATCAGCAACTCGTTAGCCTCTCCCCACTGGAACTTCTGCGCTGGGCCTACGCCCAACTCGGCTCAGACATGGTCGTGGCCACCAGTTTCGGCTTATCTGGCATCGTCATCCTGCACGCCGTCTCCCAGATGGAGCGCCAGAGCCGCCCCGCCATTTTCTACTTGCAAACCGGTCTCTTCTTCACTGAAACGCTCGCCCTGCGCGACGAACTCGCCAACCGCTTTGGGTTAGAGTTCAACGCCATCTCCTCAGACCTCTCATTGGCCGCTCAGGAAGCGAAATTCGGCCCAGATTTGTGGCGGCGCGATCCTGACCTCTGCTGCCAACTGCGCAAAGTCGAACCGCTGCGCCGCTTCCTGGCAGACAAACAAGCCTGGGTAGCCGGGCTGCGCCGTGACCAATCCGCCACCCGCGCTGCCGTTGATTTACTCACCTGGGATGAGGCGCATGGCCTGATCAAATTAAACCCCCTGGCCTATTGGACCCGCGCTCAGGTCTGGCAATACATTCGGGCGCACCGGCTGCCCTACAACACCCTTCACGATCAAGGCTATCCCAGCGTAGGCTGCTGGCCCTGCACGCAACCCGCCGCGCTGACCAGCGAAGAGCGCCTGGGCCGCTGGCCGGAATTCACCAAAACAGAATGCGGCATCCATACAGCTTTTTGCTTGCCCTGCAGGCCCGTGCTATAATTTGCACATTGAGCTTCGCAGTTGAGATATTCGTTGACGGAAAGTGGGCCTCCCCACTTTTTTTGTTTTCTATATGGCGTGACTCGGTAGGGTCGCGCCCGTTTGCAAAGATGAATGGTTAAGGTTGAAATCCATGAAAAGTGAATTTGTTTTAGCCTTCAATGAGATTTGTGAAGCGCGCAACTTGCCTAAGGAAGACGTCTTTGAGGCCCTCAAGACGGCGTTGGTCTCCGCCTTCCGGCGAGATCTAAACCTGAGCAACACCCAGGACGTACGGGTGGAGATTGACCCACGCACCGGCGAATCCGTTATCTACGCGGAGAAAGAGGTTGTGGACTCCATCATGGATGATCGCACTGAGGTGCTGCTAGACGTGGCCCGGCGCGAACACCCCGACGTTGAATTGGGGGACGTGGTGTTGGTCAATAGCACCACCGATCAATTCGGCCGGATCGCGGCGCAAACAGCCAAACAAGTGCTGCTACAGCGCGTGCGCGAGGCAGAGCGGGAACATCTCTTTGAAGACTTTTCTGGGCGGGAAGGGGAGTTGGTGAATGGCACGGTGCAAAGCATCAGCGGCCAGCACATCACCATCGGTTTGGGGCGCACCGAAGCGACTTTGCCAAAGGGTCAGCAAGTTCATGGTGAGCGCTACCGCGCCCACGATAAGATCCGGGTATATGTCCTGGAAGTGCGCCGCACCAATCGCGGCCCGCAGATTTTCGTCAGCCGTAACCACCGTAATTTGCTGCGCCGCCTGTTGGAATTGGAAGTGCCGGAAATTTATAACGGCCAGGTGGAGATCAAGAGCATCGCCCGCGAGGCGGGGCAGCGTTCCAAAGTGGCTGTGCAGGCGCTGCAACCCGGTGTGGACCCGGTGGGGGCTTGCGTGGGGATGCGCGGCGTGCGTATCCAGAGCATCGTCCGGGAATTGAACGATGAAAAGATTGACGTGATTGAGTGGGACTCCGATCAGCACATCTTTATCGCCAAGGCGCTCAGTCCGGCCCGCGTGGCCCACGTCTTTTTGGAAGAACACCCGGAAGATGGGAAAACGGCCGTTGTCATCGTCCCCGACGATCAACTCTCCCTGGCGATTGGGCGGGAAGGGCAAAATGCCCGTCTGGCGGCCAAGCTCACCGGCTGGCGCATTGACATCAAGAGCCTCACCGAAGCGGCCGCTGAATCCTTAGACCTGCTTGATCATCCCGATGCAAACCGCGAAGTAGCCCGGAACAGCGCCCTCATTGACCAGGTGCGCCTGATTTTGGATAAAAAGCAAGCCAATCGGCCGATTACTTCTGAGGATTATTACACCCTCGACCGCTTCAGTTTCGGCATTTTGGGCGCGATCATCACCTCGCGGGCGACGGAGTTTGAAGCGTCGCGCAAGCGCCGCGCCGAGGCGCGGAAGAAGGTGCCGACCGCTGCCTGGCACGTCTCATTGGACGCCCTGGATTTGCCAGGACGAATCCACAACCTGTTATTGGATAACGAGGTTGAGACGGTGGGCGACGCCATATTCCACCTGGAACTGGGCGATAAGGTGATTCTTGGCTTCCGTGGATTGGGCGAGGCGGCTTTGGAGACGTTGAAAGAGCGTACCGCTGCCTACCTGCGCGAGTTGACCCCTGAAGAGGCGCCAACGGCCGTTGCCGTTGACGTTGAAGCTGAAGAATTGCCCGAACCGGAAGAGATCGCCGAGCCGGTGGAGATGGCAGCCGACGAGTTGGAAGAAGTGGTGGCGGAAGATGTGGTGGTGGAAACGGCCGTTGTGGAGCCGCCCGCCCCTGAAACAATCGTTGAGCCGGTTGTGGAAACAGCGCCAGAACCGGAAACGCAACCGGAACCAGAACAGGAACCGGTTATGGAAGACCTGGTAGACGACCTGAGCCGTTCCCTGGTGGAAGTGGAGAAAGCGCCCAAACCGGCGCCGCAGAAGAAAGAAAAACCAGGTATCGTTGTTGTGCGGCAGGAGGAAGCTCCGGCTGAGGATGACGAAGAAGAACGCAAACGCCGGGCGCGCAAAGGGCGTGCCCTGGTCTACAACGAAGACATCGGCGAAGTTGTTACCAAACGTAAGCGCAAGG
>CAYONK010000531.1:0-3660 GCA_964405285.1 uncultured Ardenticatenaceae bacterium | reverse complement strand
CCGGCGATCCGCGCCGCGCCCGGATAGACGTGGTAGCCACCCTCCGCGCCGCCGCCCCCTGGCAGCCCCTGCGCCAGGGGGGATTGAGCAGCCACAATGGCGCGGCCAACGGCAAGCTGAACGGCAGCGCCAATGGCAAGCTCAATGGCGCAAGTAATGGCGCGAGCAACGGCCACCTGAATGGCAGCGGCAATGGCGTTCTGCATCACAATGGGAACGGCGCAGCCCAGCGCCGCGTCCATCTGCAACTGTCCGATGTGCGCGTTAAGCAATATCGCAGCAAAGCCGGGGCGCTCTTCTGCTTCGCCGTAGACGCCAGCGGCAGCATGGCCCTCCACCGGATGCGCCAGGCAAAAGGAGCCATCCACACCCTGCTGGAAAAAGCCTACGTCAATCGGGACCGGGTGGCGCTCATCTCCTTTCGCGGCCAGGAGGCGGAACTGTTGATGCCGCCAACGCAGAGCGTGGAACTGGCCCGTCGCGCCCTCGACACCCTGCCCACCGGCGGCGGCACGCCCCTCGCCTCGGCTCTGCTGCTGGCTGACGATGTGGCCCAGCAGGCGCAGCGGCGCGGCATTTTGCAGACGGTCCTGGTGCTGCTGACCGACGGCCGGGCGAACGTCGGCTTAAATGGCGGCGACGTGCAGACGGAATTGCAGCAATTGGGCAAACATATCGCCGCCTCCCGCTTGCAGGTGATGGTGGTGGACACGCAGCGCAACTACCTCAGCCGGGGCGAAGCCCGCCAACTGGCCGAATGGCTCGGCGGCGATTACGCCTATCTACCCAACGCCAGCGGCGAAGAGATCGCCGATTTGGCCCAGGATAAAATCGCTTAGAGTTCCCAGTTGGGCAATAAAGCCCATGATCATCTTCCTAATGGGTGACACCCGGCACTTATTCCCATGACACCTGTCACATGACATTCCGCTAAAGCTGGTAGAAACTGTGAGGTGCGCGCCTGGACCACAGCGCCGCCCCTACGATTACGTGCGACACTGTTCCCTGGCGTGGCTGGTTGGTTTCGCCTGAACCAACCTGAATCAGCGATGGGGAGCAACGGCCGTTTTCGCTCCTTGCCCCCATCACCCTATCATGCAAGGAGATGAGAATGTCTGCCAAAGAACCCCCTGAACCCGAAAGTGAAGGTATTGTCTACCGTCGGCGGCACGCCGGGCTGATTGGTGTACGCAGTAAGGTGCAAGTGCGCGACAGCATCATGCTCAGCCTGGTTTACACCCCTGGCGTCGCCGAACCTTGCCTGGAGATCGCCCGCGACCCCAGGCGATCCTACGACGTCACCTGTCGGGGCAACACCATCGCCATCGTCTCTGATGGCTCTTCCGCCTTCGCCCTGGGCGACATTGGTCCAGAAGCCATCTTGCCGGTGCTGGAGAGCAAGGCAGTTATCATGAAGAGCTTTGCCGGGGTGGATGCCATGCCCATCGCCCTGCGGACCAAAGGGATCGAGGAGTGCGTTGAGACCATTCTCAACCTCAGCCCCACCTTTGGCGCTATTAGCCTGGAAGACATCGCCTCGCCAAAAGGGTTAGCTATCGCCAATCGGCTGGCTCGCTCCCTGAGCATTCCGGTGGTGAATAACCACCGTGAAGGCGTGGGCATTGGTGTATTGGCCGGGCTGATCAACGCGGCGAAGGTGGTAGGCAAGAACCTTAAGGAGATGCGCATCATCATTCATGGGGCCGGGTCGGCCGGGTTGGGCACGGCGACGTTGCTGCGGCAATATGGCGTGGAAAAGGTTGTCGTCTGTGACCGCGATGGGGCGATTTATCCTTATCGGCCGCATGGCATGAATTGGGCCAAATGGGAGATTGCCCGACACAGCAACCCGGACAGGGAGAAGGGTGATTTGCTAGAACTTCTGCCCGGCGCGGACGCCTTCATCGGCTTTGCTCCGACTGATGGGGTGCTGGATAAGGTGAAGGAGATGGCCGAATCGCCTATCTTGTTCCTGCTGGCCTCGCCGCTGCCTTTCACGCCCCGTGAAGTGCAGGCAGCCGGGGCGGCAGTGGTGGCGACTGCCCATTCCAATTATCGGAATCAGATGGACGTAACGGCCGTTCTCCCCGGCATCTTTCGTGGTTTGTTAGACGTTCGCGCCAGCCACTTCTCTCTGGGCGCTCAGATTGCCGCCGCCGAAGCCATCGCCAACATCATCGGCGATGATGAATTACACGCCGACTACATTTACCCCAAGGTGATTGATTACCGGGTGGCCCCGGCCGTTGCTCAGGCGGTGGCGGCAGCGAGCCTGCGCGAGGGATTGGCCAAACGCCCAGAGGTAGACCCGGCGGTCATCGCCGAACGAACCCGCCGCTTTGTCTACGAGGGGCGGCTGCCCGTGCCGCCTAAATCGGACCAACCGAAAAACGTGGCCGAGGAATCGCTGGAACTCCACGACCGCTACCAGGGCTTGTTGGAAATTTACAGCAAAGTGCCGGTGAAGGATGAACACATCCTCAAGATGTTCTATCTGGTTCCGCACGCTATGGACCCGGCCCGGATCATCATGAATGACCCGGCGCAGCAGTTTGAACTGACGCCGCGGGGGAATCTGGTGGGGGTGGTGAGCGACGGAACGGCCGTTTTGGGCCTGGGCAATATCGGGGCGCGGGCGGCCCTGCCGGTGATGGAGGGCAAGGCGATCCTCTTCCACACCTTCGCCGGGGTGGAAGCCTTCCCCATCTGCCTGAACACCCAGGACCCGGATGAGATTGTGGAGATTGTGAAGCGGCTGGAGCCGACTTTCGGCGGCATCAACCTGGAAGACATCAGCGCCCCCCGCTGCTTCTACATCGAAAAGCGGCTGCGCGAAGAGACCGACATCCCCATTTTCCACGATGACCAGCATGGAACGGCCGTTGTCGTCCTGGCCGGTATCATGAACGCCTGTCGCCTGACCGGCAAAAAACTGAGCGAGCTTTCCTTTGTCGTCAATGGGGCGGGTGCGTCGGCCATCGCCGTCACCAAGCTGCTCATGTCTATGGGGCTGCAAAACGTCATCCTGCTGGATAGCAAAGGGGCCATCTACAAAGGGCGCAAAGACCTCAACTGGATCAAGCAAGAGATGGCCGAAGTGACCAATCTGGACAAGGTGAAGGGCGACCTGGCTAAAGCGGTGCAAGGGCGCGACGTCTTCATCGGTCTGTCGGTGGCCGGAGCGCTCAAGCCGGAGATGGTGCGCTCTATGGCTCCGGACCCATTCATCTTTGGTCTGGCGAACCCAACGCCGGAGATTATGCCGGATTTAGCTCTGGAAGCGGGGGCGGGCATTGTGGCCACCGGTCGCAGCGACCTGCCCAATCAGGTGAACAATTCGCTTGCCTTCCCCGGTATCTTCCGTGGCGCGCTGGATACGCGGGTGCGCAACATCACCGATGAGATGAAAGTGGCAGCCGCCGAAGCCATCGCCGGGCTGGTGGGCGACAAGGCGTTACGCGCAGACTGGATCATCCCGAAGGGGACGGATTTCTCCGTCGCCCCGGCCGTCGCCGAGGCGGTGGCCCGCAAGGCGATTGAGATGGGTTTGGCGCGGGTGCAGGTGGACCCAACGGCCGTTGCCGAGAAGGTGCGCCATTTTGTCTATGAAGAGCGGGATGCGTAGCCTGGTAGTCGGTGGCCGATGACTTGTCATCGGCC
>CAYONK010000530.1:1657-3663 GCA_964405285.1 uncultured Ardenticatenaceae bacterium | reverse complement strand
CTGAATGCGGGCGCGGGCGGCGGCCGCCTGGGCGAGGGATTGGTTGGCCGCCGCCAGATCAGGCCGGGCGTCGGCTAGAATGCGGGTGAACGAGGCAGTGAGGGGGATGTCGTGGCTGCCCTCGCTTTGCAGGAGAAGGAGGGCCGGTTTAAGGCCGCGCAGGGCGTAGGCGGCGGCATCCGTCCCGGCTGCGCCCATGTCCAACAGCGCCGGAGCCTCAACGATGAGCGGCCCAATGTGGGGCAGCCCGCCGAGGTAGGGGAAGAGGGGGCGGAAGATGCGGCTTTCGTTGCGCAGCGTGTGGACATCTCGCCGCACCTGCAAGAGAAGACGCTCTGCTTCGTCGGGATCGAGCTGGCTAAGACCGGCGTCGGCCAACGCCTCCAGCCGGGGCTGCGCGGCCAGTAGGGATTGCCCGGCGCGGGCGACGCGCCAGCCTTTCAGGCCGAGCCAGCCCACGATGAGCAAGGCGACAATGAGCAGCCCGGTCAGAATCTGTTTTCGGCGATCACGCCCGGTTGTTGGGTTCGTCGCTGTTGCGTTGTCGGTCATGGGTGTTGCTCCTCAAAGCAGAACAGATTGTTGGCCGTTTGCTCGTCTGGCGTGAGGCTGGCCTGGCAAAACGGCCGTTTTCCCCCATTCGCCTCCCGAAAAACCCACCCATCGGGCTGGTCTAAGGCGCTAAGTTCGGGGTATAAGCGGGCCAGCCGCGCCCGATACCAATCATAAGCGAACAACTCCCGGTCTACCAGCGCCAGGTCAGGGCGCTGCCCCTCGACGTGCTGGAAATACCACAAGGCAAAAATCGTGCCGTCGCCCGGCGTCTCCACAATGGCTGCCCTGGGAATGGCTGGCAGTAGGGCTTCGGCTCGCTCCCGCACTTGCTGGTCTGCCCGTAAAGTTTGTCCGTTGAAGTTTAGCAGAAGCAGGATCAAGGGCAAAATAAGCGCCCAACGACCGATTTGCCGGTAAGCGGGCAGCAGCAGCAGACTGAGCAGCAGCCAGGCGGGCAGGGTGTTGACGATGGCGTCGTCGGGCCGGTAGGTGAAGGCGAAGAGGAGGTAGAAAACGGCCGTTCCCCCCATCCCCAACGCCGCCCATCGCTTCTGCCGGGGCAGCCGGGCGGCCCCGGCGACGATGAGCGGCAGCCCGGCCCAGGTAAACTGGCCGAGTAGCGCCGGGGTCCAGGCCAGCATCCGCGCCCCCCAATCAGCCGGGGGCAGGGCGAAGAGGTAGCCGCGATACAACTGCCCGCTCACCAGCCACCACCAGCCAGCCAGCGTAGTTGGCTCGCCCCAAACGACCGGGCTGTCTGGCCCTACCAGCCAGGGCAGGGCGGCGAAGGGGAGCAGCCCCAGGAGCAGCCCAACGAACAGGCGCGGCCAGGTAAGGCGTGGCGTGAAGGCCAGGGCGAGCGGGAGCATCAGCCAGGCGGTGGGGTGGGCGGTGGCGCTCAGGCCGAGCAGCAGCCCAATCAGCCAGGCTGCCCGCCGGGTGAGTAGGGCGTAGAGAAAGGCGACCAGCAGCAGCAAAGCCAGGCCGTACACCTCGGTGATGAGCGCCTGCCCCCAGACAAGCGGGGCGAAGGCGAAGGTGAGGCTCAGGGCAACGGCCGTTTCCCCATCCCCATTCCCTGACGCAAAGGGCAACTCATCCCGGCAGGCGACCAGGGCGACCAGGGCGGCGGCCAGGGCGACGCAGGCGGCGGAGAGCAGGTTAAAGCGGGCGGCGACCGGCTCCAGGGGCAGCAGATAGGCCAGCCGCCCGGCCAGGATGTAGAGGGGGTAGCCGGGAGGATGGGGACTGCCGTGGGTGACAACGGCCGTTATCAACTCCCCGCTATCCACGCCAAAATTAGCCCAGGTCAGGTCGCGGGCCAGGGTGAGCCAGTAGACAGCCAGGGCGATTAGACCGGCGCTGGCCGAGGTGAGCCAGGCAGCGCGGCGCGGCATCAACGCGCTCCTGTCCCTTTGAGGACGGCGGGGATGGTTTGCCAGAGGATTTTC
>CAYONK010000530.1:0-1647 GCA_964405285.1 uncultured Ardenticatenaceae bacterium | reverse complement strand
ATTTTCAGGTCGCGGCGCAGCGAGTACTGTTCGATGTATTCGATCTCCAGCCGGACGCGGGCGTCCAGGGGCAGGTCGGCGCGGCCGTTCACCTGCATGGGGCCGGTCATCCCTGGCTTGACAGCCAGGCGCCGCCGATGCCAATCGTTGTAGCGGGCGACGATGCGCGGCTCCTCCGGGCGCGGCCCGATCAGGCTCATATCGCCGCGCAAGACGTTCCAGAATTGAGGCAGTTCGTCCAGGCTCCAGCGGCGCAGCGTCCGGCCCACGCGGGTGAGGCGGGGGTCTTCCAGGGGCTTGTAGGCGGGGTCCGGCAGGCTGTCCAGGTCCGGCCAGTCGGCCAATTGCTCTTCGGCGTTGGCCTGCATGGAGCGAAATTTGTAGACGGTAAACGGCCGTCCTTCCTGACCGACGCGCTCCTGTTTGAAGATGACCGGACCGGGTGAATCGAGTTTGATGGCCAGGGCGATGAAGGGGGCGAGAACGGCCGTTACCCCCAACCCCACCACGCCGCCCACCACGTCTGTCAGCCGCTTCCAGACGTAATTAAGGCCGCTGATCGTCTGGTCGCCGCTTTCCAGGCCGCGTTCGGCGCGGAGCAGGCTGGCCGCATACCCCAGCCCCAGGGCCAGAGCGCGGACGGCCAGCAAAAAAGGCGCGGCCAGGGCCACCTGTTTGTCCTTGCCCCACGCCTTCCCCATAAACGGCAGCGTCGTCAGCAGAAAGAGCAGCAGCAGGCCGAGCGCCGGGGCAAATGAGAGTGTGATTTGGCCTGGGGCCAGCCAGGCGACCGGCAGTGGCAGCGCCAGGGAGGCCAGCAGCGCCGCCATCAGAACGATCTGTAGCTTTAGCACTTGCGGCGTGTGGGAATCGTTCACGCCGCGCGTGGGAAAGCGGCGGACGACCTGCGCCTTCCAGTAGCCGATGCTGAACTTTTTACGGAAGTAGCGCCAGAGGGTGTCGCTGTGTTGGTGGCTGACAACGGCCGTTGGCTGAAACACCATCTTATACCCCCGGCTGGCCAGGCGGAAGGACAGCTCCTGGTCTTCGACGAAGAAGATTTGCTCGTCGAAGCAGCCATTGGCCAGCAGGACGGGGCGGCGGTAGGCGGCCGAGTAGGTGTCAATGAAGTCTATGAAGGGCTGCGGGCGCAGCCGGTCATATTTGTCTTCGTATTCGATCTGGACGAAACGGGCCACCAGCGCTTTCTGGCTGGTGGTGTAGACGCCTTTGCAGCCGATGATCTCCGGGTCGGCCAGTGGCGCGGTGATCGCGGCGATCCAGTCGGGGGCGGGGGCGCAGTCGGCGTCGGTGAAGCAGACGATCTCGCCGTTGGCCGCCTGAATCCCGGCGTTGCGCGCCGCCGCTGCCCCGCGCCGCTCCTGGCGGACCAGGGTGGCCCCGGCTGCTGCGGCCAGTTCGGCGGTGTTGTCTGTGGAGCCGTTGTCCACGACGATGAGTTCGTACTCTGTGGCGACGCCGGTTTGCTGCCGCAGCGCCCGGACGCAGGCGGAGATGGTCTGCGCGGCGTTGTAGGCGGGGACGATAACGGAGATCATGGCGAATAGGCGCTGCTGGTTATTTGCCGGATTGGGCGGCGGCGGGGGGAACGGCCCTTTCCCCCCCGCGCCAAACGGTGCGCCAGGC
>CAYONK010000529.1:1895-3673 GCA_964405285.1 uncultured Ardenticatenaceae bacterium | reverse complement strand
GCGCCTCCTCCAGGGCAAGCACCTGCTGCGCCCGCTGCTCGGCCAGATCATACTGCCCTAACCCGTAGTGGGCTTCGGCCATATTCGAGGCGGTCATCGAGGCCCAATAGTCGAGCCGCGCCCGCTCAAAGTAGGCCAATGTTGGCTCGCCGATGGCGATCACCTCGGCATACGCCTCCCGGTTCAGGTGGATGGCCGTCAGCAGACTGTTTAATTTTTCGCCGTTGAAGCGGTCCCCTTGGGCGCGGAAAAGCTGCGCCGCCAATTCACCATGCCGCAAAGCGTCGGCGTGCGCCCCCTGGCGGGCGTGGCAGGCGACCAGGTTGTGGTGGATGCGGGCCTGCCGCGCCGGGTCATGCAGTTGGGCGGCAATCTCCAGGCAGGTCTGGTAATGGGCCAGCGCTTCGGCAAATTTGCCCTGTTCGTCGAGAACCTGGGCCAGCAGCAGTTCCGCGCTGTAGCTGGCCTGGAGCGCTTCGGCCCACGCTTCGGGCAGCGCCCGCTGGCGAATGAGGGCCATGCCGCGCAGTTCGTGTAGACGAGATTGTTCGCGCAATAGACGTGAAATCGTCGCCAGGGATTGCTCATAGACGCTGAACGCACTGTCCACGTCACCCAATTCGCCCAGAAGCTGCCCCTTGAGGCGATTGGCCTCTAATTGGCGCAGGGGGTCGGTCTGCCAGCTTTGGCTTTGCAGTTCGCGCAGCCCTTCGCCTGGCTGACCCAGCAAGGTGTACAGTTCGGCGCGAATCAGCCCTAGCTGCTCCGCCAGTTCGTCCGGCAGGCGGCGCTGCGACAGTTGGGCGAACATGGGCAGGGCGGATGGCCCCTGACCGCGCCGGATTTCCCGCTGTCGTTCGGCGTACCAGAGGGCAACGGCCGTTTCCACTTCCCCGGCCGCGATGAGGTGATGGGCGGCGGCGGTGAACTCGGCCCGCTCGGCGCGGCTGACGGCCGCCCGCAAATGGCACTGGTCGGCGACTTCGGCGGGCAGCCGGTGGCGGTCTCCGGCGATCAGGTCACGATAGAGCGGCAGCAGCTCCACACCGCCCACCTCGTCGTAGAGGGCGATGCGCCGCTCAGCCAGGTCGTCGAGGGCGGGCTGCTGGTCGCCGGGCCAGGCGTCCAGCGGCGCAGGCGCGGGGTAGATGGCCAACTGCTGCGCGATGGCGCGTTGTTCGGCCGTCAGCCGTTGCCAGACGCGCTCGAAGATCAGGTGCAAAATCGGCTGCTCCGGCAGTTGCGGCAGCAGGTCGCCGATGGTCGGCGCGTCGGCGGCCAGCGCCAGACAGAGTTGCAGCAGGCGGGGGTTGCCGCCGGTGTAGCGCTGGATGGCTTGCAGGTCGGCCGAGACGGTTTGCAGGCCGCGTTGGTGGAGGAGAACGGCCGTTTCCCCCTCCGCCAACCCCGCCAACCGGTAGGCATGGTCGGCCGTGACGACGCGCTGCTGGCCGATGAAGAGCAGCGGGCAATGCTGGCGCAAATCGCCCAATAGTTCAATCCAGGCTTGCTGAGCCGGGGTCATCTCCTCCGGTAGGCTTTGCAGATGGTCTAGCTCGTCGAAGCAGAGCAGCGGCTTCTGCGGCAGGTCGTGGAGGTCGGCGCGCAGGTGGGCCAGGGCCACATCCCGGCTGGCGATCTGACCACCGTCGGCGACCAACTGCCGCCAGAGGTTGGAAGCGCTCTGCTGATGGCAGAAGGCGCCCAGGGCGAAGAGCAGGCTTTCCACCTGATCGTTGATGGCCGGGCGGAGGGTGTACCAGAAAACGGCCGTTGTC
>CAYONK010000529.1:0-1885 GCA_964405285.1 uncultured Ardenticatenaceae bacterium | reverse complement strand
GTTCCCACTCATGGCAAATGGCGGCGCTGAGGCTGGTCTTGCCCACGCCGCTGGGGCCGCTGAGAGCCACCGCTTCCCCGGCGCGCAGATGGGTCAGGATGGTCTGCCGCAGGTCGTCCCGGCCGATAAGGGTGTGGCGCAGTTGAGGCGGCCGTTCCAGCCGCAGCGCCGGACGCGCCAGCTCCAGCAGCGCATCGCCCAAAAGCTGCCGCGCCGTCTTCAGATGGTTGAAGTAGGGGCCGCGCCCCACGCCCAGGTATTCGCGGATGTCCGCTTCCTGCGTCGGTTTGGGGAAGAGCAGCGGGCGGAACGTGCGGCGAAAGTAGCGCAGTTCTAACAGGAGGTAGGCGTAGCGCAGCCCTTTGTTGCCCATCTCCCGCCGCTCCTCGTTGACCGCTTCTTCCAATGCTTCACGGCTGACGGGCGGATCGCCGCCCCAGAGCCGGTCGGCGGCCTGGAACATCGCCTGGCGCAGGGCTGCGCCTCGTCCGGCGGGCGAATCAGCGGTGGCGGGCAGCAGGTGGCCCAGGAAGTAGGGGGCGGCCAGCGGCGACTCAGCCCCCAGCCAGGCGGGGTCGTCGAAATTATTCAGCGCCAGGCGGATTTGTTCGTAGTATTGTTCGACGGAGGGGGTGTTCATGGGATGGTTGGTTTGGTTTGTTTGTTGGGTTGGTTGGTTGGTTGGTTAGCCAACTAACCAACCAACCTTTTTTCTATATCAGGACAAAAACGGCGGAAATCGGGACGGCCGTTTCCTGCCAGAGTTTATCATAACTTAGAACGCGATCATACGCCGCCGCATCGTGTGATCTATTTCTGATCGTTTAATCCGTAAGGTTAGAGTGAGAGCCAGGGGATAGATTCCGGCTCTCGCTCTAACTTTAGCTCAAAGGAGACAGGACATGAACCAAATGAATGAGTTGAACAGGGGAACTTTACGTCTGGCGCAACGGTGGGTGTGGGGAGCGTTGGGTTTATTGGGGCTGGCGCTGTTTAGCCTGATGGCGGCGCGACCGGCAGCCGCTTCCGGCAGCAGCTACCACTTTGCCCAATGGCTGGTGACGCTCTCTTTCCCCAATAACCAGCCCCTCGTCGAGCTGACGACAGAAATCTGGTATAAACCGGCCAATGGCCCAGCCTACCTGGTGACGTCGCACACCGAGCCACTCAACTGTACCGTCAGCGGCAATTTGCAAATCAGCCAGGGCATCGCTGAGTTCAGCGGCCAGGAGTCAATCGCCTGCCAGCAGCCGGACATGGCGAAAAAAATCAACCAGGTCAGCGGCGGGCTGCTGAATGTGCCTCAGGTTGTGCCGGTGCGCAACGCCTGGGTGGAGGGACAGATGGCTATTTCTAACAACGCACCGCTGAATACTCCCCTGCCGACGCATTACCACCCCGGCATCCAGCATGGCCTGACGCGGCTGGGGCCGGGCGCGGTCAGCCAGCTTTTTCGCGTGGCTGGGTCGCCTTCCAACAGCAGCGCCAACAACCAGGCCGCTCCTTTTGATCTGCGCGCCGAGTTTATACGGCAAAATAATGGCAGCTATCAGACGCTCTTTACCACCAATGGCGCGGCAAAGAAGGGGAATCCGGCGACGATTCCGGCCGGTCTGATGCTAGATTTGAGCGCGACGACCATTTATTTTGGCTATTCGCCGCAGAGTAATAGCTATTTCCAGGGCTTTATCAAGACGTTGACGGTGGACCCCGGCGCGTTTGGTGTGGGCTAAACAGACGTAGCGCGCGGGCAACCTGCCCGCCTGGGGAAAAAAGGCCGCGTTCTTACGCGGCCTTTTTTGTTTGGGCGCAACTCAGGACAAAACGGCCGTTTTCCAGGACTCCTCTCCCTCATTCCTGCGTTAAAGTGTAACTGTTCATGTTC
>CAYONK010000528.1:0-3683 GCA_964405285.1 uncultured Ardenticatenaceae bacterium | reverse complement strand
AGGCGGCTGGCGACCGAACGCGCCAGGCCAAAATCGGTCAGTTTGGCCGCGCCATCCTGGGTGATGATCACGTTTTCTGGCTTCAAATCGCGGTGGATCACGCCATGCGTATGGGCGTGGTCCAGCGCGGTGCAAATCTGCCCGGCCACCCGGAGGATTTCTGGCAATGTCTGCGGCCGTTGGTCATACAACGACTCCCCTTCCAGCAGTTCCATGATGATGTAAGACGCGCCATCGAACTCCCCAGCGTCGAAGATGGTGATGATGTTGGGGTGATTGAGCCGGGCGGCGGCCTGCGCTTCGTGTAGCAGGCGAGCGCGACCCTCCGTGCCGATTGTGTCGGTGGCCAGCAGCTTCACCGCGACGCTGCGATTCAGCAGGGTATCTTGGGCGCGATAGACCACGCCCATGCCACCCCGGCCGATTTCGGCCTCTAAGAGATACCGGTCGTTGAGAAGTGTGTGGATCATGGGTTGGTTAGTTGGTTGGCAGTAAACAAACCATCAAACTATCAAACTATTCAGACTACCCCAATTGTTAATCTATTGTGGCAGGTTGTCAATGGCGAGTCGTTTGACGAGGAGGAGGGTGATGTCGTCGAAGGGGTCGCTGCCACCGACGAAATCGTAGAGGGTTTGCTCTAACGTACCGACGAGGGTGTCGGCCGGGGCGCGGCGTTCGGCGAGGGCGATCTGGCGCAGCCGGCCGCGGCCAAATTCCTGCCCCTGGCTGTTGAGGGCGTCGGTGACGCCATCGGTATAGAGCAGGAGGAAGTCGTTGGGGGCCAGCCGGATGGCGCGTTGTTCGTAACGCAAGCCTTCGTCAATGCCCAGGACCGGCCCGGTGGGCATGAGGGTGTGCCATTGGTCGGTGGCGGCCTGATAGAGCAGCGGCGGATCGTGCCCGGCGTTGACGTAGGTGAGGTCGCCGGTGGCTGGGTCGAGCAGGCCATAGAAGAGGGTGACGAACATGCCATTGACGGCATCGGCGCAGATGAGGCGATTGGCCTGGATGATGCCGTCCAGCGGACTGGCCTGGGAAAGGCTGGCGCGGAGGATGCTGCGGCTGAGGGCCATGAAGAGGGCGGCAGCCATGCCTTTGTCGGAGACGTCGGCGATGATGAAGCCGAGTTTGTCGCCGGCCGGGATGAAATCGTAGAAGTCCCCGGCTACCTGGCGGGCGGGCTGCCAGCGGGCGATGAATTGCCAGCCGGGGACGCGCGGAGCGGTGTGCGGCAGCAGGCTGCGTTGGAGGTCGCGGGCCATTTGCAGCTCCCGTTCCAGGCGCCCTTTTTCGATGGCGAGTTGGTAGAGGCGGGCGTTTTCGATGGCGATGGCGGCGCTGGCGGCAACGGCCGTTAACATCTCCACATCTGCCTGGGTGAAAATGCCCGCTTGCAGCCGGTTGTCCACGTAAATGATGCCGATGAGCTTGTCGCGCGCCCGCATCGGGACGCAGAGGATGGCTCGCAGCCGCAAGTTGACGACGCTGTGGCGCATACTGAGGCGTTCGTCGCTCTGGGCGTCGCTGGTGAGGATGGGCTGCCCCTCTTCGGCGACGCGGGCGACCAGTCCGCGCGAGATGTGGAATTCGGGGGTGTCTATGGTTTGTTGGTCTATGCCACGAGCGGCGTGGAAGTGTAAACGGCCGTCTTGTTCTTGCAACATCACAAAGCCGCGCTCGGCGCGGGTGATGGCGATCACCTCGTCCATGACCCGGTTCAGCACTTCGTCCAGGTCCAACGAGGAGTTGAACGCCTGCGACAGGCGGTAGAGCAGCCCCAGCCGCTCGGCGGAGAGTTGACTTTGGTCGGTTTGCATAGGAACCTATTCGCCCAAGTTTATAGCCTATCGTGGGAGCTTATTCAAGAAAATGGCGTGGTTATTGGATTCAGGCGGGGTGGTATGTGGCGGGGGGATAACGGCCGTTTTCCACAAAAAAGACCCGAAGGGTTTCCCAAACCCTTCGGGTCTTTTCACGTCAGGCGGGGGCCATTTATCCCACGCCCACCACCTCAAACGTCAGGGCGTTGTCCGCAACGCCGACCACGACATGATCCCCGTCGCGGATTTCCGCCTGAATCAGCTTCAAGGCCAGCGGGTCCACAATTTGCTTTTGCAGCACCCGCTTCAACGGCCGCGCCCCATACACCGGGTCATACCCCTCGGCTACCAGCAGGTCCGTCGCCGCGTCCGTCAGGGTGATGGTCACATTGCGCTTCGCCAGCAGGTCGCGCACGTGGGCAAGCTGGATTTGAGCGATAGCCCGCAGCTGCGTCTTGTCCAGCCGGTGGAACAGCACCACCTCATCCACCCGGTTGAGGAATTCCGGCCGGAAATGGTTGCGTAACGCCCCCATCACCCGCTCTTCCATCACCGCCTCGTCGCTGGCGTCCAGGATGTATTGGCTGCCGACGTTGCTGGTCATGATGATGACCGTGTTGCGAAAATCTACGGTGCGACCCTGGCCGTCGGTTAAACGGCCGTCGTCCAACACCTGCAAAAAGACATTAAACACTTCCGGGTGCGCCTTCTCAATCTCATCGAACAGCACCACAGAATACGGCCGGCGGCGCACCATCTCCGTGAGCTGCCCGCCCTCATCGTAACCCACATAGCCGGGCGGCGCACCGATCAGCCGGGCCACCGTATGCCGCTCCTGGTACTCGCTCATGTCAATCCGCACGATGTTGCTCTCGTCGTCGAAGAGGAATTCGGCCAGCGCCCGCGCCAGTTCCGTCTTGCCCACGCCGGTCGGCCCCAGAAAGATGAAGCTGCCGATCGGCCGGTTGGGGTCTTGCAAGCCGGACCGGCTGCGCCGCACCGCCGCCGCCACCGCGCTGATCGCCTCATCTTGCCCGACGACTCGCGTGTGCAGCCGCTCTTCCATGTAGACCAGCTTTTCCATCTCTCCTTCGAGCAGCCGGGTGGCCGGGATGCCGGTCCATTTGGCGACGATTTGGGCGATGTCTTCGGCGTCCACTTCTTCTTTGAGCAGCGCGCCGCCCTGTTGCAGTTCGTTCAGCCGCCGGGTGGCCTCGGTCAGCGACTTTTCCAGGTCGTGGAGCCGACCGTACTGCAATTCCGCCGCCTTCTGATAATCCATCTCCCGCTGCGCCGCCTCGATTTGCACCCGCACCTGGTCCATCTCTTCTTTGATGGTTTGCACCTGGACGATGGCCTCTTTCTCCGCCTGCCAGCGGGTCGCCAGGGCGTTCGACTGCTCTTTGAGATTGGCCAGCTCCTCTTCCAATTTCGCCAGCCGTTCCTGGCTCGCCTTGTCCTTCTCTTTTTTCAAGGCTTCGCGCTCGATTTCTCGCTGCATGATGTCGCGGTCTACTTCGTCCAGCGCCTGCGGCTTGCTGTCAATCGCCATGCGCAGGCGGCTGGCCGCTTCGTCCACCAGATCAATTGCCTTGTCTGGCAGGAAGCGGTCGGAGATGTAGCGATGGCTCAGCGTGGCCGCGCCAATCACCGCGCCGTCGGTGATTCGCACCCCATGATGCACCTCGTACCGCTCCTTCAAGCCGCGCAAAATGGAGATGGTGTCTTCCACCGTCGGCTCGCCGACGAAGACGGGTTGGAAGCGCCGTTCTAGCGCCGCGTCTTTTTCGATGTATTTGCGGAATTCGTCCAGCGTCGTCGCGCCGATGGCGTGCAGTTCGCCCCGCGCCAGCATCGGCT
>CAYONK010000527.1:0-3688 GCA_964405285.1 uncultured Ardenticatenaceae bacterium | reverse complement strand
GCCTAAAATGCCACCGGTCGCCAGCAGGAATTTCTCGGCGCGCAGCTTGAGCGGGCGGGAACTTGTCGCGCTTTCCACCCATCGCACCGCCCCTGGCGAGCCATTGGCGGCGCTCTTTTCGGCAGCGATGATCTCCATCCCGGCATTGATCCGAACGCCCATCCCTTGTAGATGGCGGCGCAGCGCCGTGAACAGGCGCACGCCGGGCACGCTCGGCGGCAGCGTGGGAATCTCAAACACGGGCGAATTCGTCTCCCGCTCCAGTTCGGCCAGCAGCGCGGCGTGGGCCTCCAGCCCTAAACTAGCGGGCAGGCCGATCCGCTCGCCCGGCCGGGCCAATTTCCGCAGCGCCACACCAAGCGCCGCCCGCCGCTCTTTATTGTCCAGCCCTTGCGCCAGGTGAATGGTATTGGCGTCGCGCCGGTCGCTGATCAGGTTGAAGGGCAGGAAAGCGGCCCGCGCCGGATAGCCCAATTTCGTCAGGTTTTCGGCGATCAACTCCGGGTAGAAGTCGCGCATCCGCTCGAAGCCGACGATGAGCATCGGTTCGGAGCGGCTGAGGTCGCCGACCAGTTGGCCGCGCGGAGCCAGATAGGTCGGCCGGGCCGCGCCGGCCGGGGAAGGCAGCAGCAAATTGTCGCCCGGATTGGTCGCGCCGCCATAGGGCAGCCCGATGTCTTTGCTGAGGGCGACGAAGGCGGCGAGCGCCTGGGCGATTTGCTCGTCTGTCAACAGAGCGTAGGGATGTTCAGGGTGGGTTTGGACGAGGGCGCGGATTTGCTCTAACGGCCGTTTCACCGGCCCACCCGCCTGCCCTGGCAGATACCCCAACACGTCAATCGTCCCCGCGCCCCAATGCAGCGAACCCAGCCCCTTAGCGACCAGGTTCACCTGCAATCCCGCTTTCGCGGCGGTATACGCGGCCATCAAGCCGCTCAACCCCGCGCCAATAATTAATACATCAGCCATCTCAACCCCCTGAGTGTAGAGTGTGGAGTGTAGAGTGCAGAGTATAGAGATAGAGAGTCTCTGCACTCTATACTCTATCTCTACACTCTATCCTTCTTCCGCCACCGGCGTGGTGTCGAACAGGTAGAAATCCGTTACCGGGCTGGCCATCTCTTTGTCGGGCAGATGGTCCACGTTCATCAGACTCAGGTAGATGAGTTCGTCCAGCCGCTCCTGCTTCAGTTGGCGACCCCAGAGGATGGGGGTCAGCCCTTTCCAACGCTCCTGGAGGAAGTCGCGCAGCAGCAGGTTAGGGTTGAAGGAGTCGGCGGTGTTGGCGGCGGAACGGCCGTTGCTCCGACCATTCACATCCCGCTCTAAATTATGCCCCGGCGATTGCAGGTAAGCCGTCTCCCACTTCGCCGCGCCGCCCGCGTGGTCGCTCATGTCCACTTCCCAACTGCCCGATTTTTTCATCTCGTGCAAAATGCCCACCGCCCGGTAAGTGCAGAACCCACCCTGGCATGGCCCTTTGCCCAGGCGCACATCGCGCCGCAAATCGTCCAGCGTCAGCAGCGGATTGCGCTGCGCTGCGTTTTCGATCATCGTCCGCGTCGCCAGTTCGCATTCGCAGACCAGGTCGCCTTGCAGCTTCTTCTCTTCGATCTCGTGCAGGCGATGGCCGAGCCAGTAATGCCCCTGCTCCACGCCGGGGACGGGAGTGGTGGCGGTGGTACACGGCCGTTCTGTGCCCAAATGGCGGCAAATATCATCCACCGTCGCTTCGGCCATCAGGCGGAAGGTGGTCCATTTGCCGCCGGTGATGGTGAGGAAACCGCCCACGCCTTCGCGCTCTTTGTGGTCCAACAGCGCCAATTTGCGCGTCACGTCGCGCCCTTTGCTGCTGGCGTAGGTGTCCTGGAACAGCGGCCGGACGCCCGCCCAGGCGCGTAACACCCGCGCTTTGGCGAAGCCGGGGACCATCTTGTCCCCCTCTTCGAGCATCAGGCGCACTTCCCAGGGTTCGATGCGTAATGGTTCCGGCTCCGGCACATTCACAGAAGTTGTGCCGATGACGCAGACGGTGTGGCTGGGCACGATGATGTCCCCATCGGACGGGGATTTGCAGCGGTTGACGACGGTGTTGACCAGGCGATGGTTCATCGCCAGCATCGTGCCTTTGCTGGGCATGATGGTGATTTCGATCCCGGCCATGGCGGCGATTTTGCCCGTCCAGGCCCCGGCGGCGTTCACCACGATGTCGGCGTGGATTTCCGTCTCCTCCCCGGTGACAACATTATGGACGATGGCGCCGGCGACAGAACGGCCGTTGCCCCCATCCGCCATAATCAACCCGGTCACTTCATGATAAGTCAAAATTTGCGCCCCGGCATGGCGGGCCGCCTGCGCCGTGGCGTGGGCCGCCAAAAAGCTGTCGGCCGAGCCATCCGGCACTTCAAACACGCGGCTGACGCGCGGATTTAGCAACGGCTCCCGCCGCAGCGCCTCAGCCACCGGAATTTCTTCGCAAGGGATGCCGACTGCCTGGCAGCCAGCCTTAAATTTCTCCGGAAACTCGCCCTCGTCTTCGGGCAGTACGACAAAAAACCCACTGGTGTCTTCGATGCAGTGGGCGTGGGTGTGGCGCAGAATGCGGTTCTCCGCAATGCACTCCGCTGCGCCATGCGGGTCTTTAACGGCGTAACGGCCGCCGCTGTGCAGCAGCCCATGATAACGGCCCGACGTGCCATGGGTGAGATCCCGTCGCTCTACCAGGATCACCTTGAAGCCGCGCAGCGCCGCATCCCAGGCCACTCCTGTCCCGGTGGCCCCGCCACCGATCACCAAAACCTCTGTCTGTAAACGGTTCATCGCGGGTCTCCCCAAAAGAAATTGTGAATTGTGAATGATGAATTGTGAATGGTGAATGAATCCGACAACCGCCGAATTCATTCACCATCTTACTTCACAATTCTTACTTCACAATTCACAATTCAAACTTACTCTACCCAATCAAAGGTGCGGGTGACAGCCTTCTTCCATTGGGCGTACAGGTCGGTGCTGGCGTTGCTGCCGGGGGTGGGTTCCCAGGTCTTGTCTATGCCCCAGTTGGCGCGCATTTCGTCTGTACTCTTCCAGAAGCCAACGGCGTACCCGGCGGCGTAGGCCGCGCCCAGAGCGGTCGTCTCGGCCACTTTCGGGCGGACAACCGGTACGTCCAACACGTCGGACTGGAATTGCATGAGCAGGTCGTTGTAGACCATACCACCGTCCACCTTCAGGGCGGTCAACGGCACGCCGGAGTCGTTGTTCATGGCGTCCAGTACTTCGCGGGTCTGGTAGGCGGTCGCTTCCAGGGCGGCGCGGGCGATGTGGCCCTTCTTGACGTAGCGGGTGAGGCCAACGATGGCGCCGCGGGCGTCGGAACGCCAGTAGGGGGC
This sequence comes from uncultured Ardenticatenaceae bacterium, assembly GCA_964405285.1. GTDB lineage: Bacteria > Chloroflexota > Anaerolineae > Promineifilales > Promineifilaceae > Leptovillus. The sequence goes on along the minus strand of CAYONK010000527.1, from coordinate 299 downwards.
GAAGAGGCCGGAGAAGGCCGGGACGAAGTAGATGCCGCCGTTGTCTTCGACTGTCTTGGCGTAATCCTCGATGTGCGGGGAGAAATCGAAGAAGTCGAGGTTGTCGCGCAGCCATTGGACCAAAGCGCCGGTGATGGCGATGGAGCCTTCCAGAGCGTAGACGGCCGGTTCGTCGCCGAATTTGTAGCAGAGGGTGGTGAGCAGGCCGCTCTTGGACGGCACGATCTTCTCGCCGGTGTTCAGGATCATGAAGCAGCCGGTGCCGTAGGTGTTTTTCGCTTCGCCGGGGCTGAAGCAGG
>CAYONK010000526.1:0-3719 GCA_964405285.1 uncultured Ardenticatenaceae bacterium | reverse complement strand
GGAGGGATTCTTCGCCTGCGGCTCGGAATGACAAGGTCTTGTTCAAACTAAAAATAAGGAGATAGACGATGAATAAGAGATTGAACTGGTTGTTGGTTTTGTTTTTGCTGGCGGGGTTGACCACGCTGGTTGCCTGTGGCAGCGCGGACCCAACGGAACCCGCGCCCGATGACGTGGAACCGCCGCAAATGGCCGAAGGCGAACTGAAAACCCTTTACGTCGGGCCGGAACTCGTGGACTGTGTGGGCGTCGGCCCGATGCAGTGTATGCAGGTGCGGGAGAATCCGGCCGATCCATACACCTTGTTCTACCAACAATTTGAGGGCTTCACCTTTGAGCCAGGTTTTGAATATGAATTGCTGGTTCGGGTGATAACGGTAGAAAATCCCCCAGCCGACGGTTCTTCGTTGCGCTACACGCTGGTGAGCGTGGTTAACCAGACGCCGATGGCCGATTCAGCGCTTCCACCGTCCACAACGGATAGCACGCCGGTTGTTCCGGCAACCGCAGCTGATGAACTGCCTCTGGTCGGGACGTTGTGGCAGATGCAAAGTCACCAGGGAAATGATGCGCTGCCAGGGACGGAGGTAACGGCCGTTTTTGCCGCCGATGGTTCGCTGTCCGGCAACTCTGGCTGCAACAATTTCAGCACCAGCTATACCGTGGACGGGAACAGCCTGACCGTCAACGACGCCATCGCCGCCACGATGATGGCCTGCTTGCAGGAGGGCGTGATGGAGCAAGAGACCGCCTTCCTGGCCGCGCTGACCGATGCCGCCACCTTTGAAATTCGCGGCAATTCACTGGAAATCCGCGATGCTGAGGGAGGGGTACTGGTCTCCTTTGTGGCCGTGACCCCGGCTGCCCTGACCAGCGTGACCTGGCAATTGACCAGCTACAATAACGGGCGAGAGGCGGTTGTTTCGGTGCTGACGGGGACGGAGATAACGGCCGTTTTTGGCGAAGATGGCTCACTGGCCGGCAGCGCGGGCTGCAATCGCTTCACCACCTCCTTCCAGGCCGACAGTGGCTCCATCAGCATCGGCCTGGTCGCCAGCACCATGATGGCCTGTGAGGAAGAGATCATGCAGCAAGAGACTGCCTTCCTGGCCGCGCTGCCCACCGCCGCCACCTACGACATCCAGGGCGACACCCTGGAACTGCGCGATGCCAATGGCGCGCTCGTCGCCTCCTTTGTCGCTCAGACGCCCCCCTCCCTGACGGGCGTCAACTGGCAGTTGACGGATGTGAATATCAATAATGGCATTGTCGCGGCGGTGGGTGAGGCAACGGCCGTTTTCGGCGAAGATGGCTCGCTTTCAGGTTCAACCGGCTGCAACAACTACCGCACCACCTTCACCCAGGACGGCAGCGCCCTCGCCATCAGCCCAGAGATCATCTCCACCCGCATGGCCTGCCCCGATGGCGCCCTCAGCGAACAAGAAGCCGCCTTCCTGGCTGCCCTGCCGCAAACTGCCACCTACCAGATGGACGGCGACCGCCTGGAGCTGCGCGATGCGAACGGCGCTCTGCTGGCCGCCTTCGCCCCGGCTGCCGCCACCGAACTGCCCGGTTCCAGTTGGCTGGTAACGGGCTATTATGCCAATCAGGCGATTGTCAGCCCGGCCATCGGCAGCGAACTCGCCATCTACTTCGATCCCGGCAACACGGTAGAAGGCAGCGCGGGCTGTAATCGCTTCTTCGGTCCCTTCCAGGTGGCCGACAGCAACCTGACTATCGGCGCCTTGGCGACCACATTTGCTTTCTGTGCAGAGCCGGAAGGCATCATGGAGCAGGAGGCTGCTTTCCTGGCGGCCTTGCAATCGGCCGCCACCTACAGCATTCAGGGCAAACTGCTAGAGATTCGTTCGGCCGATGGCGCAATCGCCATCCAGGCCATTCCGGCTGAGCAGTAACCTGGCATAGACACGAAGGGTTTCGCAAACCCTTCGTGTCTTTTTCCTAAGAAGGGTTGCCAGACAGCCCGGCAAACAGTAGACTAGCAGGCATACTTCACAACTTTGGAAGGTGACCTATGTCGGTGGTTAAACCCGAGCTTATCACGATTATCGAAGGGCCAACGCCCGATTTTTACCCCACCCTGCATCGTTGGTTGCAATCGGTTCAGGAAGGGCCGCGTGACCGCGCGGTGGCTTTGTGCCAATTGCGCACCGCCAATGGCGAGGACATTATGGAGCGCTGCCAGCAAGCCTGGCGCGACGGCCGTCCGGTGAAACTGGATTACCCAGACGACATGCGTATGCGACAGCAGGCGGATGTCATCGCCATGCGGTTAGAAACCGTAGAAGAAGGGCCGATGCTCTCTCTCTGGGTCTCTCTGGACTATGATCCGGAAGAATTCTTCGAGGAAGATTTCGACGAAGACGACGACGACCTGGAAGACGAAGCTTTCGACATGCTCGACGACGACGGCCTGGACTATTTCTAGGTAACTATACAGTCTCTCATGACCTGACAGGTTTTTAACGAGGCGTTTGACAACCCCGCAGTCTGGTGAAAACCTATCAGGTTTGTAAAGTTTCTTTCTAGAAGCTCTTTATCACAAGACCTGGCAGGTCCGCAGACCTGCCAGGTCTTTTTGTTGTCCTATGACCGAAGAATTGACCCGAATCCAGGAATGGTTATTGGTAAGCGGCCTCAGGGTGTTGTTGATTCTGCTCCTGAGCGTTGTCGCTCATTTTTTGTTGGGCAAACTGACCCGGATTATCGCCAAACGGATTAAGGCGTTGGATGAGGTAGATGGTTCTAGCCTGGACCGGCGCACCGACACCATCTCGACGATATTGCATCGCACGGGGGCGGTGGTGATTGTGGCAACGGCCGTTATCACCATCTTGCAAGAAATTGGCGTGCCAATTGCCCCGATGTTAGCCAGCGTCGGGGCGGTGGGTCTGGCCTTAAGCCTGGGGGCGCAAACGCTGGTCAAAGATGTCATCAGCGGCCTCTTCATCCTCGGCGAAAATCAATACACCATTGGCGAAGTGGTCTCCATCAACAACATCACCGGCACGGTAGAGGAGATGAGCCTGCGGGCCACCGCCCTGCGCGACGCCTCTGGCGCGCTGCACATCATCCCCAATGGCGAGGTGCGGATTGTCTCTAACCGAACGCGCGATTGGTCCCGCGCCATCGTGGACGTTTCCATTACCTACGAGGCGGATGTGGACCGGGCGCTGGTCGCATTGCAGGCCATCGGCGCGGCGCTGGCCGACGATGAGACCATCGCTCCGCTGCTGCTGGAACCGGCTGAGGTGACCGGTGTCGAAGAGTTGGCCGATTGGTCAGTGCGGCTGCGCCTGATGGTGAAGACGCTGCCCAATCAGCATTGGGCGGTACAGCGCCACCTGCGCCGCGTCATCCACCTTTCCTTCGCCGAGCAGGGAATTGACCTGGCGTTCCCGCGGCAGGAAGTTGCTCTGATTCAACTTCCAAAAGAGGCGGAGGCTTAAGTCTTGGGACTTGGGACCAGGTTTGTGGTCAATCTCCATTCTTAACTCGCCAATCTTTCAGCAATTCTCAATTTGGGCCTGACATTGGCGTCTGCTACCCTGTTCACGCTCAATTGTCATGCTGAGCGAAGCGAAGCATCCCTACGGCCTCGGATTTTCCAGGTGAACGGGATGCTTCGGAGGATGCTTCGACGCTGCTCAGCACAGGCTCTCAGCATGACATCTCGCTTGTTAAATTGAGAATTGCTG
>CAYONK010000525.1:0-3721 GCA_964405285.1 uncultured Ardenticatenaceae bacterium | reverse complement strand
GCCAACCGACGCCGCACACCCCGCTGGAACTGGCGCTAACGAGCATTGCCCGGCAGCTTCAGGCCGAGTGGGCGACGCTGTTCTTCTACGATTTTGTCGCCGGGGTGGCCGCCTTACGTCTGGCATATGGCAATGGTGGCATCCTGCCCACCCCAGAGGCCAGGGAGTTGGAGTCGGGGCCGCTCTCTCTGGATGCGCCAATGATCCGGCAGATGATCGAGACGGGCGCACCGCTGCTGATTGACGACGTGGCCAACGACGGCCGTTTGCAAAATCGCGCCCTGCTGTTGGCCCAGGGGATTCAGACGGTTCTCACCATCCCGCTGCGGCAAGGGGAGCGCGTCGTCGGCCATTTTGCCAGCCACAGCGTGCAGAAACGCCGTTTTCAGCCAGGGGAGATTGAACTGGCGCAGGCGTTGGCGCAGCAGGCCACCCTGGCCATGCAGTTGGCGGATTTAAGCGAGCGAGCGCAGGAAACGGCCGTTTTAGAAGAACGCAACCGGCTGGCCCGCGAAATCCACGACACCCTGGCGCAAGGCTTCACCGGCATCGTCATTCAGTTAGAAGCGGCCGAGGACAGCCTGACGGACGATGTGGCTGAGGCGCGGGAACATCTGGCGCGAGCGCGCACGCTGGCGCGGGAGAGCCTGGCTGAGGCGCGTCGCTCCATTCAGGCGTTACGGCCGTTGGCGATGGAGCGCGATGATCTGCCCGGCGCGCTGCGCCAGACGGCCGACCGGCTGACGGACGGACTGCATCTGGCGGCGACGGTGCACGTGCTTGGGGAAGCCCGCCCCTTGCCGGCAGCGGTGGAGAATGAACTGCTACGCATCGCTCAGGAGGCGCTGCGAAACGTGATCAAACATGCCGCAGCAACGGCCGTTACGCTAGAATTGCAATATGCGCCGCAGCAAATCGTCTTAACCGTCACTGATAATGGTCGAGGGTTCGATCCGCAAGCGCCCACCGGCGGCTTTGGCCTGATGGGGCTGCGTGAACGAGCCGACCGGCTGGGCGCAGCGTTGACCATCGCAAGCCAGCCCGGCGCGGGCGCGCAGATTGTCTGTCGGTTGGAGGAAAAATGACGGTGATTCGAGTCTTAATTGTTGACGACCATCCGGTGGTGCGCGAGGGGCTGGCGGCCATGTTAAACCGCCGCGCCGATATGGAAGTGGTGGCGGAGGTGGGGGATGGGAAAACGGCCGTGCAAGCTTACGCCGAACACCGGCCAGACGTCGTGCTGATGGATTTGCGTATGCCGGAAATGGGGGGCGTGGATAGCGTCCAGGCCATTCGCGCCAACCACCCCGAAGCCAGAATCATTATCTTGACCACGTTTGATGGCGACGAAGACATCTTTCGCGGTTTGCAGGCTGGGGCCAAAGCCTACCTGCTAAAAGATACGCCACGCGAAGCGTTGCTAGATACCATCCGCGCCGTCCACGCCGGGCAGAAGCGCATCCCACCGGAAATTGCCGCCCGGCTGGCGGAACGGATATTGCAGCCGGAACTGACGGCGCGCGAAATGGAGGTGCTGCACCTGATTGTCGCCGGTCAGAGCAATCGGGAGATCGGCCAGACGCTGGCGATCACCGAAGGGACCGTGAAAGTTCACGTCAATAACATCCTCAGCAAGCTCAACGTCCATGACCGCACCCAGGCCGTCACCGAGGCGCTGCGGCGCGGGCTGGCGCATCTATAGGATTGACGATTGACGATTGACGATTGACGATTGGCTTACTACCCGTAAGCTATGAGAAAACTGTAGAGCTTAACATCTATAACCAAAGTTATACCCCGCATTTTGCCCAATTCTATAGCGAAAAATTTGCCCTGCGGCTGACGCGCCCGCGCCTGTTATCCGTTACACTCCTTTTTGTCTGCTGAAATTGATTCATCAACGACAAAGGAGGTTGTTATGAAACGGACGAAATTGCAACTGAATGCGGGCACCGGCATGGCCCTGGGCGTCGCTATCGCCGCGCTCGTGGCCCTCGCGGTCAGCCTGATAACGGGCAACCATACTGTCTGGAATTGGGCGATTCCGGTGGGGGTGGCGGTGGGTCTGGCGATTGGCGTGGGGGGCAACGGCCGTCAGGAGGAAAGCTGATGCTGAGCGCGTTGCCTGTCATTCAAGTGGAAAACCTGCGCAAATCGTACCCCGGCGTCTGCGCCGTAGATGGGCTGACCTTTCAGGTGCAGCGCGGAGAGATTTTTGGCCTGTTAGGGCCAAACGGGGCGGGCAAAACCAGCACGCTCTCGATCATGCAAGGGCTGCTGCCGGCCGACAGCGGGCGCGTGATCGTCCTGGAGCGGGACGTGGCGGCGGAGAGCGCGCACATCAAGCGGCGCATCGGCGTGCAGTTGCAAACGACGAGCCTGCTGCCGGAGCTGACGGCGTTGGAGCAGGTCATGTTGTTTGCCCGCCTCTATGGCCGCCCGCTCAATGAGGAAAACGGCCTCCGGCTGTTAGCCCAGGTTGACCTGACAGAAAAGGCGACGGCCCTGCCCGGCGAGATGAGCGGCGGCCAGCAGCAGCGGCTCTCTCTGGTGCTGGCGCTGGTCAACGACCCGGAAATTTTGTTTCTGGATGAGCCAACGGCCGGGCTGGACCCGTTGAGCCGCCGTAATCTGTGGGCGTTGATTCGCCAACTGCACGGCGAGGGGCGCACCATCGTTTTGACCACCCATTACCTGGAAGAGGCGGAAGCGCTTTGCCAGCGGGTGGGCATTATCAGCAACGGCCGTTTGCTCGCCCTGGAAACGCCCAAAAACCTGATCCAGCAATTCTCGCGCAACGGTGAAACGGCCGTTAGCCTGGAAGACGTTTACCTGCAACTGACCGAAACGGCCGTTGCCGCCTGACACCTGGAGAATGCCATGACTACGAACCTCACCCAATCCCTGCCACAACAGCTAAACCCCGTGTTTTATTTCGCTTTGGCCCAAGGGCGGGCCGCCCTACGCAATAAAAAAGGGCTGTTCTTTACCTTACTGACGCCCCTGTTCATGCTCACCCTGTTCTGGTTGATGGCTGGCAGCGACAGCGACATCTTGCGCTTCATGTTCCCGGCCATCGTCAGCTTCAGTGTCATGCTTGGCGGCAACAACCAGGCGATGCGCGTCGTCACCTGGCGGCAGTTGGGCGTTTTTCAGCGGCTGGCCGCCACGCCCACGCCGCTCAGCCACCTCATTTTGGGTGACGTACTGGCCCAGGCCGCCCTGGCGACGCTGCAAGGCTTTCTCACCCTGCTCTTTGGCGTGTTTGTCCTGAGATTACCGGTTGACGGAGCGGGCGCTATCGCGGCGCTGGTTATCTTGCTCCTGGTGGGCGTCTGCTTCAATGGCTATGGCGCCGCCATCGCCGCCGTCGCCAGACGGCCGGAGACGGCCAACGTCCTCTTCATCTTCACCCTGATGCCGATGTTTTTTCTCGGCGGCGGTTTCCCGCCCGGCGTCTTGCCGGAAGCGGCGACCCAGGTGGGCCGCTGGCTGCCGGTAGGCGTGGCGAATGGGTTGATCCAGCCGTTGTTGCTGACAGGCCAGCTTTCAGCGGATGTGGTGGGCCAAATTGTTGCCTTGCTGGCCTACACCCTCCTCTTTGCCGGGATGACGCTACGGTTCTTTCGCGCCCACGCTTAAGGAACGCGGCTGAAATGGCCTGCAGGAGATTGGAGATTGGAGATTGGAGATTAGAGATCGGTTCAATGCCTGATCTCCA
>CAYONK010000524.1:0-3721 GCA_964405285.1 uncultured Ardenticatenaceae bacterium | reverse complement strand
AGGGGGACAGAACGGCCGTTTACCACCGCCCGCCGCTCCGCCACCACATGAACAAACTGGGCTGAGTCGCTCTCGAGGGCGGTTGGGGATGGGAAAACGGCCGTTTGCCCCAACACCCAATCGCGGAACAGATCGGCAAAGAGCGCCCACCCCCCTGCCCTTTCCTCGATCAGGCCGAGGCGCTGCAAATAGGCCGCCATCCGGCGATCATCCAACCCGGTTGCCGCACCGGACGCCAGCCCCAGCAAAGCCGATTGCTCGGCCGCAGAGCGGCGCTGCCACAACTGGCGACAAAGCCAATTGGCGTGTTCGCTGAGTTGCAGATCGGTTCGGGTGGCCGTTCTGGCCGATTCGGCCGCTGTGTCCTCGGTTTGTAATAGCGATTCGCAGGCGATTTTCAGCAAGTCCGGGTGGCGGCCGGCTTCTGCCAGCAAGAAGGAAACGGCCGTTTCCGGCAATGCCCGCCCATAACCCTGAGCCGCCTGGCGGCACAACGTCTCCGCCTCAGCCGACGTCAACAGGGGCAGCCAATGCTCATGGAACAGATTGGTCAGTGGCGAAACTGCCTGGTCAGACACCAGATTCTCCGTCAGCTTCACCAGCGGCGCGCCACTGCCGATGACAAACGCCAGGGTATCAATGTACTGATTGGCCAGAGCGCGCAGCCAGTTCAGATCGTGGTGGGCCAGGCCCGGCTGGATCAGATCGAAATCGTCAATGAAAAAGACGATCCGCTGCACCCCTTTCTCCGTCAGAGCCAGTTCGATCTCATCCTCAATCTGGTCGTAGCTGTCGCGGGGCGAATCGGGCGTAACGGCCGTTGCCGAAGGCAGCCTCTTCTGGCTTATCTCCCGGCGGAACTCGCTTAGCAAAGCCTGCCAAAAGGTAGCCGAATGATGTTCCGGCAAGGCCGCCAAACGCACAAAAACGTACACCCCGGCCGCCCCGGCCGCCAATCCCACCCGCTGCTTATAAAGATAATTCAACAACGACGTTTTGCCGCTGCGCGGCTCACCGATTAGATTGCAGTTTTGCGGCCGCAGACCGCCCAACTTGTTCTCAACCCAGGCGATCTCTTGCGCCCGGCCAATGAAAGCGTTGGGGTCCAACACCGGCTCGCGGCTTAAAAATTCAGCGTCCATTTGCCATCTCCTTCAACAGCCGCTTGACGCTGTAATTGGCCCGCAGCCACTGCTCGCAAAGAGCCACTTTCAGGCGAAACTGCTCATCGCCACGACTCTCCAGAGTATCCATTTGCACCAATCCTTGCAGTAACTCCCACACTTGCGCCTCGCTCAGCACGGGCAAAATGCCGCTCTCGTGAATCCGGGGAAGGTCCAGCCAACGGCCGTTTTCCACTTCAGTCAATTCCGCGATGGCCGTCAGCACCAGCTTGCTGCGCTGCTGCTGAAGCGCATCATAACCCAGGCTACTGCCCCACAAATGGTTAAAAAACTGCTCTCCTTGCAGCGGCATCCACTGCTGCAACACCGTTTGTAGATGGGTTGGCTGGATAGAGGAACGCTCATCCTGGTCTGCTTCTACGATCAATTCGCTGCACAACCATTGCAGATAATAAGGATGACCGGCCGTCAGCCCCAGCAGCGATTCAACAACCTCATCGGCAAAAGTGATACGCGGCATCGGCTCCACAATGAGCTGGCGCGCTGCCGTCTCGTCCAGACAACCCAGCTTTTGCTGGCGGGCCAGTTCGAGCATAAACGACGCTTCCGGCTGGTGCAGCAGCGTGTCCAGCGCGCCCCCACCGCTAAAAACCATCGTCAGGCCATGCTGATGTTGCAACAGGCTGCGGAAATAGCGGTTAATGTCCGCCAGGGAGACCTCTTCATCCTTCAATTCGCCCAACAACTGAAACTCATCCAGGATGAGGACGATGAGCTTGCTTTGCAGCGCGGGCACATTCTCCAGAAAACCGCGAAAGTAACCGAGCGGGTCTCGCTTCATCCGGCTCAAGCTGGGCGCTTTGACCGTCGGCGAATCGAGCGCTTTAACGATGGCCCGACTGATGTCTAGCAAGAACGTGGTCGCCGAACGACCGCTTAACCGCTGCATATCCACAAACACCGGCACGTAATCTACCCCGCTGATAACACTTTCCTGGAATTCCAACAGCAGCGAAGTTTTGCCGATGCGGCGCGGCCCCCAAAGCAGCACAGCCTCGCCTGGCTGGACTTCGCGCAAATTGTTCACCAAAGCGCGCAGCTCTGCCCGTCGGCCAAAAAAGCCGCCTCCCTTAACCGGTCGCAGCGTGTAAGGATTGGCATATTGGCGGGCGACGATGCCGTGATCAAAGAAACGGGCCGGGCGGCGCAAGGAGGCCATCTCTACCTGGCGCACGTCGGTGATGTTGCGCAGCCGCTTCAAGAGTAGCGTTTGCTGGCTCTGGGGTATTTCGCTGATGGTGAAATGGATTCGCGCCGAGCCGTCAGCCATGCGTTCGGCGTGGAAGCTGGTCATGTTGAGGCCGGTTTCGGCGATAACGGCCGTTACATCCTGGATCAAACGAGGCCGATCAATCGCCTGAATGTCAATTTCTGCCTGGCGTTGAATGTCTAAGGTATTCCATTCGGCGTTGATTAACGGCCGTAGTTGAGCGACCCTGGCGCAGTCCGCGCGGTGGATCGTGATCACACTGTCCCGCGTCACGTAGCCCACAATCGCGTCTGGGGGCAACGGAGTACAGCAACCTGCCAGGCGCTGCGGCAAATCAGCGTCGGCCAGAGAGACGATAGTCGCTTGCAGCGAAGGCAGTCCATCCCCCCGGCTGGCCGTCTGCTTCAACATCTCGGCCACTGCGCCTGGCTCCCGCTGCTGCAATCCGATGGCCAGCAGCAAATCGTCTCGTGTCGTGTAACCCAACTGCTCGGCTACCAGTTGCAGGTTATGGGCTGCCTGCGCCGACGCCAGGGTAAATCCTTCCCGGCGCAGGCGGGTATCAAGCAACGTCCAACCCTCTTTGCTGGCGTCTGTGGGGTTCTGCGCCCGCAGCCATTGGCGGATGGCGCTGCGCGCCCGCGACGTTTTGACGACGTTCAACCATTCCGGTGAGGGGCCAACACTGGCGTGGCTGGTGAGAATATGCACGATGTCGCCGCTCTCTAACGGCCGGGCCAATGAAGCAATCCGGCCGTTGACCACCACGCCGGTACATTGATGCCCCAACCCTTTGTGAACAGCGTAGGCGAAATCTATCGGCGTCGCTCCTACCGGCAGCACCTTCAAATCACCATCCGGCGTCAGCACGCTGATGTTACCGGGCGGCGGCTCACGCCATTGGGAGAATTGTGGCAGCCGTTCGGCCGTCGCCCCCAGCCAGCCGGCCGTCAGTCCCCATTCCGCCACCTGTTCCATCTCCGGATCGCGGAGAAGTAGCACCAACTTCTCGCCCGGCCCCAGGCGCACGTGGGTGTGCAAGGCGCGGTAGGCGTTTGGTTTTGGTGAGGCAATGTAGTCGTGGACATGGCCGGGCAATGGCGGCCACAATTGGTGCAGCGCTCCTAAAGCGCGGTAACAATCGGCGGCCGTTTCGGTGATGCTCACGATAGGTTGGGTTAGATGCAGGGGGATCTGTCGGTTTTGCAGCGTCTCGGCGCGGTAGATGGTGTAGAGGCTGACCGGCTTCATCGCAACCCGCGCCGGTATGCCTTGCGCCGCCAGGTGGTTTTGGATCCGGCCAACCAGGTCGCTTGTGGCGGCTTGT
>CAYONK010000523.1:0-3740 GCA_964405285.1 uncultured Ardenticatenaceae bacterium | reverse complement strand
GGGAGCAGGGGAGATGAGGAGCAGAGGAAACTCGCTCCCCCGCTCCTCATCTCCCCTGCTCCCCCGCTCCTCACCCCCGCTGCCACACCTCAAACTCATCCAAAATCGAGCCGCCGATGAACTCGCGCAGGATGGAATCGCTGGCGATGTAGTTCAGCGCGTCGGCCGGGACCGGCTCGAACCATTGCAGGAAGGCGAGCAGCCGGTTGGCCTCAACGCGCTCCGGCGTGCCAGGTTCCACTTGCAACAGCAGCGGCTGGGCCAACGCCTTCAGCACCGACAATTCATAGACCAGGGCAGAATTGAAGAAAATATCGGCATTGTTCTGGTTGGGGAAGATGTGCAGCCGCTCCCCTTTGCGCACACTGGCCCAACGGCTGATGGTGTCGGCCGCCGAGTAGCCGCGCCGGGCGGCGTCGCGCACGATCCGGCGCAGCAGGCGAGTATCAGTGGTGGGTACGCGGTTGTGCTTGTCCAGGTTGAGCTGCGTCAGGGCGGAGATGAAGATGCGGTACATCGCTTCGGGGGCGATACCTTCGACCAATTTCGGGTTCAGGCCATGAATGCCCTCGATGAGGATGACGTGGTCTGGGCCGATGTTCAACGCTTCGCCCCATTCGCGCTGGCCGGTGAAAAAGTTGTAGACGGGTTGGACGATGGTCTCCCCGGCCAGTAGTTGGTGAAGGTGCTGCTGAAAAAGTGGCACGTCTACCGCTTCCAGCGCTTCGTAGTCGTAATCGCCGTTGGCGTCGCGGGGGGTATCGGCGCGGTTGACGAAGTAGTTGTCCATGCCGATGGTGACGGGGTAGATGCCCTGGGCCAGCAGTTGCACGGCCAGCCGTTTGCTGAAGGTGGTTTTGCCGGAGGAGGTGGGACCGGAGATCATGACGAGTTTGACAAACGGCCGTTTCCCCGCAATCTCCGCCGCAATCGCCGCTAACTGCCGCTGGTGGAACGCCTCCGCCACCAAAATCACCTCCTGGGTCCGGCCATTGCGCAGCGCCTTGTTCAACGCCGACACACTCGGCACGCCAACAATCCGCAGCCAGTCGGCGTAATCCTGAAAGACGCGGGCCAGGCGCGGCTCATCCTCAAACGGCTGCAACACCGTCGGCGCGTGCTGCCGGGGAAATTGCAAAATGAAGCCATCGTTGTAGGGGTATAAATCGAAGAGCGATAAATAGCTGGTGCGGGGGACCATGAAGCCGTGAAAGTAGTCACGCACGCCGTTCAACTCATACAGCGTCAAATAATCCTTACGTCTACGGGCAAACAGATCCGCCTTCTCCATATCGCCGCTGGCGCGGAAAATTTGCAGCGCCTCATGCAATGGCGTCACGACACGGGTGATGGGCAAATCCGCCTCGACCAATTCACGCATCCGGTGGCGCAGTCGGTCCAACTCGGCGGCGCTCATCGGGCCATGATCTTCCCGTTCGCAGTAATAGCCGCCGAAGGGCATGGAGTGCTGCACAGTGAACACCTGTTCGGGGAATAGTTCGGCGGCGGCGGCGATGAGCAAGAAGCTGAGAGAGCGGCGGTAAATCCGCGCTCCGTCCGGGTTGCCAATGGAAAGGGGCGTCAGGCGAGCATCGGCCGTCAGGGGATGGGCCAGTTCACGCAGGGCGCCATCGCAAAGCGCGGCGACAATGTGTTTCTTGGTCATCTCTTGGGGCATGGCTGCCTGGAGGAAGGCTTCGATAGTCGCCCCAATGGGGCCTTCATAGGCGCGGCCGTCTGGCAGGCGCACCTGGATGGTCTGGCGGGGGGTGGTTTCGCTGATTTGGGTCATGGGGTTTTGGAAGTTTGTTTGTTGGTTGGTTGGATTGTTTGTTGGCTAACAAACGAACCAACCAACAATCCAACCAGACATCTTTCACAATTTAAAGTACTGAACCATCACATCCAGGCTGGTAGTGATGGCTCCATCTAGCAATGCCTGAATTTCGGCTACCGGCACGAAGTTGAAGACGTGGGTTTGCATCCAGTCAGGGTCGCGCAGGTTGGCGGCAAATTCTTCGGGCGAGAGAAGCATCCGCTCGGCGTAAACGCGGATGGTCTGCGAGACGCCGTTTGGCTCTAGCTGGCTGACGATGCGGTCGCGCCAGCGGGCCAGGGCGTCGTCGGGGATGAAGGGGAGCCAGTGGTCGGGTTGAGCGGCGGCCAGGGTGGCGGCGGCCGTTTTTGGCAGCGCCTCTAGCGCCTGCTGGTCCAGGTAGGTCAGCACAATGTTGTGGACCAGATGACGCTCGGCGAAGGGGGCGGGCCAATCGGTTGCCTCAGCAAAGTAGGGGATGAGAACGCGGCGGAACCAGAGCAGATCGTAGAGCAAATGGACGCTGTAGGCGGCGACGAACATGGCCTGGTCGGGCGGCAGGTTGACGGCGTCGGCCAGGGCGGGGTGAGCAGCCAACAGGCGCGGATAGGCCATGTTGTCTGGCTCTGGCGGCGTTTCGTAGAAATGCGTGGCGGTGCGGGGTAACCCGGCCGTCTCCTGACAGTCGGCGGCGACGCTGCCCAGGTAGAAGGCGGGCCAGGAGTGGGTGAGAAGGTGGGGTAAACGGCCGTTTTCCCCATACCGCTCCACCGCCGCGAGCTTAATCTGTTCGGCAATGCGTAGGTGCATGAAAGGAGTAGGCATAGGGGTAGCTGGTGGCTGGTAGCTGGTAGCTGGTAGCCGGTGACGTTAGCGATGCCAGGAAGGGCAGTCCGATGGGGCGAACCAGCGGGTGCTGGCGTGGCCGCGCAGACGGTCCAGGCTGGGCAGGCAGGCGAGGAGGACGCGCGGGTTGCTGCTGGCTTCTTTGACGCCGACCTGTTCGCCCAGGCGGGCGCGGAGATGGGCGTCTACCTGTTCGCTGTCGCCATAGATGGCCGAATCGTTGGCGACCGGGACCACCAGGGCGACCGGCACGGCGTAGCCGACGATGTAGTAGGCGCGGCCGTTTTTGTCCACGTAGTCATAAATCAGGTGTTCGCCGAAGGTGTAGAGGCCGGAGACGGGCTGGTCGCCCAGGACGAGCAGGCTGTCGTGGGGTTCGTGTCCGTGCAGCACGTTGCCGTGCCGCAGTTTGATGGCGACGGTCCACTGCGTGGCGATGTCTGGCTGGATGCGGTTGCGCACGGCGATGGCCCGGCCGTAGCTGTCGAGAACGGCCGTTGCATAACTGCGCGGCACCCCATTGTCCACATTGGCCCAGCCGCCGCTGTAGGCGGCCAGCGCGGCGTAGAGGTCACCGCCCGCCTGCCGCACCACATCGGCCAGGATGGCCACGCCCCAACGCAGGTTGATGGCCGGGTTGGCCAGGTCATCGGCCGAGGGTCGCCATTCCAGGCCGGGGCCGGTGGGCATGACGCCCATCAGCCCCACCGCCCCTTTCTGGCTGATGACGCTGTGGTTGCCGCTCGATTCGGCGTTGATGACGGCGGCGATGAAGTCGGGGTCCAGCCCGTAGGATTGGGAAAGGACGCCGATGTGGAAGGCCCACTGTTGGATGGCCGGACCCCAGATAGGAGAGATAACCGGCGGATCACTCGTCTGGGCGTTAGCCGGGGAGGGGGTGCGCCAGGTCAGGAGTAGGGTGGTGAGCAAGGCTAACGCCCAGAGGCTCTTTCGCCGCAGGCTCATGCCGCCTCCAGCAGGGAGAGGTCGAAGTCGGTTGTCTCAAGTGGGACTTGCCACCAACGGACGCGGGCGCCGCGTAACGGCCGTTTTACCCGCTCTTTCGGTGGTTTGACGA
>CAYONK010000522.1:0-3751 GCA_964405285.1 uncultured Ardenticatenaceae bacterium | reverse complement strand
CGGCGCGCCCATTCAAGATAGCCGACAAGGTCTTGCGACTGACGCCAAGCGCCTCTGCCGCTCTGGTTACCGTAAGTCCCAACGGCTCCAGGCACAATTCCTTGATAATTTCGCCAGGATGGGGCGGATTGTACATTCGCATCATGTCATTCACCTCAGTGATAATCCTCATAATTGACCACTGTGGCATCTGGCCCATCAAATCGAAATGTGACTCGCCAATTGCCACTCACTCTGACCGACCATGTATCTTGCCTGTCGCCTTTCAATTCATGCAAATACAAACCGGGCAAGTTCATATCGCGTGGGCTGGTTGAAGCATTTAAGCGACCCAAAATAAGCCGTAGTTTCCCGGCATGAGTGGCCTGAATCCCAGCTTTGGAACCGGTCAAAAAGAACTTTTCCAGACCCTTGTGCTTGAAATCTTTTATCACAACTACAGTGTAACCTACAACGTTACAATTGGCAACCGCTAACACAGAGAAGCGCGGAGGACTTTATTCTCTGTAAATCCTCCGCGACTTCTCCGTGTTGCCTTTTACGCCAATCCTTCATAATAGTGAATCAGGAACTCGCTGACGCGCTTGCGGGTGCGCGCCCAGTTGAGCGATTCGCCGATGCGGGTCAGCCCTTTTTCTACCTGGCGGGCGACCAGGAGTTGGCGGTTGAGCAGGGCGGAGATTTGCGCCTCGTCGTAGTGCCGGGCCAGGGTGGCCTCGCGCCCTTTCAGGCGGTGCAGCAGGGTGAGTTGGGCCACGTCGGGCGCGCCGCGCCGTTCGATCTGCGCTTGCATGATGTAGGCTTCGCTGCGGATGGCTTGCAGGGCGGCGCCTAGCTGCTCGGCGCGGCGCTCTTCGGCGGCGACTTCCTCTTCGGTGAGCAGACGGGGCATTTTGCCCAGGCTCCCGTTCTCTGGCAAAGTCGGCGTCAGCAGCGGCAAGACCCGCGCCGGGTGGCGGGTGAAGTCGGCGATCAGGCCGGCCGGTTCAATCTGCACGCGCAAGGTGACGATCTCTTTGCCCCGCGCCTGCACCGGGATGGTCCCATCTTGCAGGGGGAGTTCTTGTTGGTTTTCTTCGTTGAGGTTGGTCTGGTAAACGGCCGTTACCCCCACCCCCACCTTCATCCGCCCCGTTGTCGGTCTATCCAACGCATTGTAAAAGCGGATGATCAGGTCGCGGCCGTCCTCCGACTGCTTCAAGGCCGTCAGCTTAAACGCGCCAAAGTCAGACTCCTCCGCCCATTGCAAGAAGGAAAATTGGTCGGGCAGCGCGCCGCGATGGCTGTTCGTCTGCACGGCGCGGAATTTCAGCGTGTGGCGGTCTGCTTCAAAGTGAGGATTGGCCGCCGCCAGGTCGCCGCCGTGCGGGTAGATGGCGTATTCGTACACCTGCGTCCCCAGGCTTTGCGCCTCCGGGGTGAAGATGTGCGGCCCCACGTCGCCGACGCGGGTGAGCAGGTCGGGGCGGGCCAGCCAGCCCACGCCGCGCAGCAGCGTCAGGGCGATCTGGCTGTCCTCCGGCAAAATCTCGTATTCGCTCAGGCCGCGACTGAAGACGCTCAGGCTGCGCTCGTCGTCGGCCAGGGCGATGAAGTTTTGGAAGGGATGGGTTTGCACGGGGGCGGTGTAGCGGCCGGCCAGCATCAACCCCTTCAAGCTGTCGGGCACGTCGTTGGCCGCCTCCTCGACGATGGGGAAGCGGGCCACGTCGAAGGGCATTCCGGCCAGGGAATGGTCGGCCTGGATGCCGCTGGGGAAGATGACGCGCAGGCGGTGGTCTTTGACGGTGTTGTGAACGGCCGTTGTCACCTCCACATGCCCCGCGTTCGCCGCTAACTCCACAAACGAGACAATCCGCACCGTCTCAGTTTTGCTGCTGCGCGATTGGCGGTCGGCCGAGAGGCTGCGCGGCAGCTTCAGCTTGAGTTCCACGCGGAAGCGGGCCAGCAGCGGCCCGGCCTGCTCCAGAGTGATGGTCGCCTTGCTGTCCAGGCTGGTGATGATCTGGTCGCTGGCCGGGTAGGAGTAGTCGTAGGTGTCCCCGGCGTCGCCGCCATCTTCAAAGTAGCCCAGGTTTTCGTACAGGTCATCGTGGATTTTCTCGCGGATGGTCAATGCGCCGTTGGGACTGATCTCCACGCGCAGATACTCATTTTCCATCCAGTTTTCGCCAGCGGCGATGGCCGGATGGTCGCCGGGGGCGCGTTCGCCAGGAGCGACGAAGTAGGCGCGGTAGCCGACGGCCGGGATGACTTCTGTCGTCCAGAGGTAGAGGTCCACTTTGCGGCCGATGCGGTTGACCAATTGATAGGGCGCAATCTGCCCCTGGCTGTCGTGGATGTGGAACTGGTCCATCTCTTCGGGCAGTTCTAGCGTCAGGCCGACCAGTTCGCGGCGGGGGCGGGAGGAGGGATTGAAGAGGATAACGGCCGTTTCCCCCCCACCCTTCGTCGTATCCACCGTCTGGGCAATCGCCCGCAGGCTCTCCGAAGACATCGTTTGCGCGGCGCGATCTACTTCGGCGAAGCGGGTTTGCATGTCCTGGGCGATGGGGTCAATGCAGCAGCCGCACATATCGTCGTGGGTGTGGTTGAGCAGCAGCGTCTTCCACGCCTGCTCGAAGCGCTCTTCGGGGTAGTCGAAGCCATAGGCCCAGGCAAAGGCGTTGAATTTTTCCGCCCAGCGCTCCAATTCCCGTTGGCAATCGTTGTTTTGCTGGTTGAGGTAGCTGCGGCTGGAGTAGACGCCTTTGAGGATGGGGGCGTAACGGCCGCTGTAGAAGTAGCCGCGCAAAGTGGGCAGGTCGGGGTTCCGCCCCTGGATAGCCTGGAGGTAGTCGGGTGGGGTGGATTGAACGGCCGTCATTTCCGGCCCAATCCGCTCATTCACCTCGGCGATAATCGGCAGCACGTCGTCTGGTTCCGGCACTTGCTCATAGCCGTTCATCAGCAGCACGTTGGGCGTGGCGGCGAAGCGGCGCAGCAAATTGGCGTGGCTGGTGATCCGCTCCTGGGCGATCTCCCGCGTCAGCCCCAGGGCCATCGCGTTGCGGTAGCTGTCGAGCAGATAGACGCCCAAAATGCGCGAGCCGTCCGGCGCTTCCCACCAGAATTCGGTCTTGAGTTCGTCGGCCGGCATCTCCACGCCGCGCCAGACGAAGGCCCCCTCAATGCCAAAGCCGCGAAAAATCTGCGGCGCCTGGGCGATCTGGCCGAAGTTGTCCAGCAGCCAGCCCGCCTTCATCACCGGGCCATAGCTGGCGGCCATTTTGCCGCCGATGAGCAGGTTGCGCACCAGCGCCTCGCCGCTGACCAGACTCCAATCGGGCTGCAAATAGGCGGGGCCGATTTGCAGTTGGCCGCGCCGGGCGTAGCGGCGGATGTCGCGGGCGCGGGCGGCCGCTTCGTTGGGCGGCAGTTGGTTGAGGTAATCTTCGATGATCAGGGTTTGCCCATCGAGGACAAAGCGGTAGTCGGGTTCGGCTTCGAGTTTGTTGAGGAGGTTGTGGAAGAAGGTGGGCAGCCAGCGGTTGGCGTATTTGGCGGTGAAAATCCATTCGCGGTCCCAGTGGTTGTGGGTGATCAGGTGGACGGTTGTTTGTTCGGGCATAAAAACTCCTTTTCCGTAATCCGTGTTCCGTAAACGGGTCACGGATTACGATTTACGGCTTTCCGGCAGCGCCGGAGCAATCTTGGGCAGGGATTTGTGGGGGACGAGGTGGGGGGCAAACGGCCGTTCTGCCAATACAGC
>CAYONK010000521.1:0-3776 GCA_964405285.1 uncultured Ardenticatenaceae bacterium | reverse complement strand
CGGGGGCAGCCGCCGGTTTGGGGGCGGGATTGACGCGGGGGGCGCGTTTGGGTTGGGGCGGCGGGGCGGCCGCGGCTTCGGGCGGGGGCGGTTCGGTCAGGGGGAGTTGGCGTTGGGGCGATTGGCCCCGGCTGAGGGTCTGGCCCCGTTTTTGGCCGGGGTTGATGGGGATGTCGGGTTTAACGGCCGTTTCCCCCCCCTCTCTCGGCGCAAACCAGCCAGGGATGGCGTAGAGCATATCGGCCACATCTTGCCGCGACAACCCCAGGGCCAGAATCACCCCGATCAGGCTGACGCTGACCAGCACCAAAATCGCCCCCAACGTGCCCACCGTCTCGCTGAGAGCGTAGCCGATCAGTCCGCCCAGGTAGCCGCCGCCCGTCTCGCTGCGGGCGATCTGCCAGTAATCGTTCAGGCCATTGTTGAGCAGCAGTTGGGCCAGGGAAGCGAAAGCGGAGAAGGTGAGGAACAGCACCCCAGCCCCGACGACGCGGTAAGCGGGCACGCGCGGCGGCTGCTCCATCCCCCACAGCACCAGGTAGACGCCGAGCGCCCCGGACATGAGCGGGACCAACACGCCGCCCCAGCCAAACGTGCGCCACATCAGCCCGGAGAGCGCCGCCGTCAGTTGGCCCTGGTTGGGGGAGAGGAGGCTGAGGACGAGAACGGCCGTGATAAACACCACCCCAATCCCGCCAATCAACGCCTTCTGCGGCAGGTTAAGGGTGAAGGGAGGCTTTTTGGGGGTGGCCGGTTTGCGCGGCGAACGGCTGCGCGTATTGGTCCCACCGCGTGTTGTCCCGCCGCGTGTTGTGGTTTTCGTGCGCGCGTTTGCCTGTTGTTTGCTGCTCTTTTTCGTCATAGCTCAAATGTTCCTGGGTTAGTATAGCATGGAAATGAGCATGTGGCAGGCGCTGAATTGCGAATTCGCCGCACTCAGGCTACTATGTGGCTGCGCGGTAAACCGCCGCGCAATACGAGAGATGCTATGATTTTTGAGACCACCTCCCCTATCCCTTTCCTTCGCTTTGCCGGTTGGCCGGAAAACGGCCGTTCTCTCCACCACGCCATCTTCACCCGCCAGGGCGGTGTCAGCCCGGCCCCCTTTGAATCGCTCAACCTCAGCGTCTCCGTGCCGGACGAGAAGGCGCGGGTCTACGCCAACCGGCGGCGGGCCTATGGCCTGTTTGGCCGGGACACAGACACGGTGGTCCACGCCCATCTGGTGCATGGCCGGGACATTGGCCGGGCGACGCGGGCGAACAACGGAACCTGGCTGCCAGAAGTGGATGGCCTGATTACGAACGAACCGGGCTGCGCCCTGACGATGAATTTCGCCGACTGCGCTCCCATCCTGCTCTATGATCCGGTCCATGAAGCGATAGGCATTGGGCACGCGGGCTGGCAGGGGGCGGTGAAGGATTTGCCCGGCGCGCTGGTGGCGGCGATGCAGCGCGAATTCGGCAGCGACCCGGCGCAGTTGTTGGCCGGGGTGGGGCCGTGTATCGGGCCATGCTGTTATGAGGTGGGGGAGATGGTGATAACGGCCGTTGTCGCCGCCTTCCCCGATCCAGACAGCCTGCTACTGGAAACTGGAGATTGGAGATTGGAGATTGGAGAATCCGATCAGCCACCAACCACCAGCCACCAGCCACCAGCCACCAGCCACCGCTTCTTCGACCTCCCCGAAGCCAACCGGCGCAATCTCCAGCGGGCGGGGGTGCGGCAGATTGAGATGTCTGGCCTGTGTACCGCCTGTCGCACCGACCTTTTCTTCTCGCATCGGGCGGAGCGGGGGAAGACCGGCCGTTTTGGGGCGATGATGGTGTTAGGGGAGTAGGTCTACTGCACCACAACCTCGATTGTGTGCGGTTCGCCGACGTAGTTGCTGTCTTTGACGACGATCAGGCGCAGCCAGTAGCGGCCGGGAGGCAGGGCGGCGGCGTGTAAGGTCTCCAGCACGCCATTGACCACCGGGGTGTTGTGCGTCTCGCCCAGGGTGAGCCAGTTGACGCCGCCATCTTCCGCCGGAATGCCTAATTCGATTTTGTAGAACTGCACCTCGGCCGGGTCGAAGCTGGCTGTGCCGATGATGGGTAGCACGCCGCTGACCGTCTCGCCATGCGTTGGGCTGGTAATGCGCCAAACGGCCGTTCCCGTCGGCGTTTGGGCCAGGGTGAGCAGGTCGTCGTTGCAAACGGCCGTTGGCAAAATCGCCACATTGTTCGCCTGCGCCCACTCGTGGGCCGCTTTCAGGCTCTCCAGGTTGCGCGGCGGGGTCAGGAAGAGCTGCGGCAAGGCTTCCGGCGGCAGCAGGGCCAAGTCTAACCCCTCGGCCAGGTGGCAGAAAAGCTGCGGCGGGGGCTGCTTATCGTTGGGATTAGCTATCAGCAGCGCTTCCGGCGGCGTGGGGGGTAGGGTGACGGCGGGGATGCGGTAAACGGCCGTTTCCACCCGCTCCCACCTTACCCCATCCACCACCGGCTGGGGCGGCGCGGGCTGAGCGGCGGCCAGATACCACTCCTCGCCGCCCGGCTGGCACTCCGCCGCGCCGACGTTGATGGAGTTGAGGGCGCATAACGGCCGTTTTTCCAGCCCGGTTGGCGGCGTAAAGGCCGTCGCCGGGGGCAACCCATTCACCTGCAACGCTTCTAAGAGGGCAAAATCGGCGTAAACGGCCGTCATAAAATCCCCCCAGAGCGGGGCCGCCCCGGTCAGGCCGCTGATGTTGCGCATCGGACTGTTGTCCGTGTTGCCTGTCCAGACGCCTACCGCCAGGCCGGGGGTGTAGCCCACCGTCCAGTTGTCGCGGAAATCGTTGGTCGTGCCGGTTTTGGCGGCGGCCGGGAAGGGCAGGGCCAGCGGGTTCTGCGTTCCCATCGCCGGGACGCGGGCGGCATCGTCATCCAGGATGTCGCTGATGAGGAAAGCGACGCGCGGGTCCAGCGTCAGAGTGGCGGCGGGGGGCTGGAATTCGTAGAGCAGTTCGCCGTTGCTCTTGGTCACGCGCAGGATGGCCGCCGGGGGCGCGGCGTAACCGCCGTTGGCGAAAATCCCATAGGCGCTGGTCAGTTCCAGCGGCGTCACTTCGCCGCCGCCCAGGGTCAGCGCCAGGCCGTATTGGCTGCTGTCGCCCGTCCAGGAGGCGATGCCCATCTGCCGGGCGAATTCAAGGAAGCGGGGGACGCCCAAATCTTGCAAGACTAGCACTGCCGGGATGTTGTAGCTGTTGGCCAGAGCGGCGCGCAGGC
This sequence comes from uncultured Ardenticatenaceae bacterium, assembly GCA_964405285.1. GTDB lineage: Bacteria > Chloroflexota > Anaerolineae > Promineifilales > Promineifilaceae > Leptovillus. The sequence continues at coordinate 525 of CAYONK010000521.1, read as the reverse complement.
GGACAGGGCCGCGAAAACGGCCGTCGTAATTCACCGGCGCGTAGGCGCTGCCATCGAACTGCGGGTACTCCACTTCCACGTCCCAGAGAATGTCAGCGGCCGTCCAGCCCGGTTCGCCGCCATCGGGCGGAGGGGTCAGGGCGGCGGCGTAGGTGAGCGGTTTGATGGCGCTGCCTGGCTGCTGCGGGCTGAGGGTGACGTTGACCCGGCCGTCAATAGCGTCGTCGTAATAATCCACGCTGCCGAGCATGGCCAGGATTTCGCCGCTGGCCGGTTTCAGGGCGACCAGGGCGGCGTTGGTTAGATTGTGTTCCGGGCCGACGGCGTCCACATGCTGCCGCGCCAACTGTTCGGCCAGCCGTTGGTAGCGCAAATCGAGGCTGGTGGTCACTTGCAGACCGCCGTTGGCCACCACCTCCGCGCCATACTCCGCCTCCAACAACTGGCGGACGTAGACGGCGAAATGGGGCGCTTTCAGGCTGACTTGCTGCGGGACGAACTCGAGCGGCTCCTGGTAGATCGCCT
>CAYONK010000520.1:0-3783 GCA_964405285.1 uncultured Ardenticatenaceae bacterium | reverse complement strand
GCTTCATAGGTGTAGGTCGCTTGATGTTCATGTTCCTGACCGGCGCCGAAGACGCCGCCCATGGTTGTCTGGCTGTGCGTACCGGAAAGCCACTCGTTGGCGGCGCGGAATTGGAATTGGGCGGCGGCGGGCTGCGCCTTAACCGCGTCGAGGGTAGCGAATAAATTGGTCAGATTTACACCGTTTACAACTTTATTGTCGTTCATGTCTTGTCTCTCCTTATATCAATCGTGAAATAATTCGTGTTTAGTGGATGCGGTAGGGGCATGGCTTGCCCCTACCGCGTCAGAAAGGAACTGTCAGGCGACTGTCAAACCATTTACACCTCCCATACTGTCACCTGAGCTTCGATAGCCTGTTGGCCTCTGGCTCTGGCAACGGAAATCCGATGATGTCCATCGCGCACGTAGTAGATATTGCCGAAGCGGATGAGGCTGACGGGTGGCAGTCCGTAGCCCTGGGCGGCGGCGGTGGCGACGCGCTGCCAGCGTTCGCTGGTGTGGCGGCGCAGGGGGCGGAAGTCGCGGGTGAATTCTTCGGCGCGCCCCTCGCTGCCCTGAATCTGGCGCAGGGGGACGGTTTGCAGCCCTTCGTCACGGCGGTTTTGGATGACAACGGCCGTTACCGCCCGCCGCAAATCGCATAAAGTTTGGAAACGTCCGGTTATTTGCAGCCAGAACCGCCGCCAGAATGCTCCGGCAAACGCCTTCTCAAAAGCGTGGCTGCTGAACAAGTTCACTTTCTGGTCGGGCGTAGCCCGGTCAACAACATCGCCAAAATAAACGCTCATGATCTACCTCACAGACACGATTCTCTAACCGCCAGCGGCGGCTGCGCCAGAGAAACCTGGGGCGATTGGCAGGGTTTACGCCGCAGGGAGAAAAGTTGCAGCGCGGCGGCCAGGGCAAAAACGGCCGTTATCCCATACAACGCCCACGTCCCCCAGCCATCCATCACCCAGCCCGCCCCAACAAAGCTGACAATGCCTCCGGCGCGGACCAGCCCATTCAGCAAAGGCAGCCCTCGCGCCACTGCCGCCGGTTCCAGCAAGTCGGCCGCCAACGCCGCCGACACCGAATCGCTGACACTGCGCGAGACCAACACCAGCGTCGCCGCCAGCCAAAACTGCCAGAGGGTAACGGCCGTTAACAGCACCGCCACCGCCACCGCCGACAACAGATACCCCAGCGCCAAAAACTGCTTCCGCCCCAGCCGATCAGAGAGCGCTCCAATGGACAGGACAATGGGCATCGTCACCAGCCCGCTGATGGCCGCCGTGCTGGCCACCGCGTCGGCCGAAAAATCAAGCGCCTGCATCGAAACCGTCGTGCCGAAGCGCCCGACATTGACAGCCACCGCCGCCAGCAGCGAGATCAGCCCCAGAGTGTAAAAGGTCGCGCCGAGCGGCTGCCGCGCCTGCCGGACCGGGCCGGTCGCGGCGCTGCGCAGACTGTCTTGCCTGGGCAGGCCGAAGACGCCGATGAGCGGCAAAGCGAGCCAGATAACCGCAAAGGCGTGGAAAAGCGTCGCATAATCGCGCCAGGTCAGCAGCGCCCCGACGAAAAAACCGCCCAACAGCGAACCAAGCGGCGTAGCCAACGCCATCAGGCCAAACGAACGCCCGCGCCGTTTTTCCCCAGCCGCCAGGGCGGTGAAGACGCTGATCAGAGCCAGCCCGACGCCGCCGCTAAACCAGGCAACGGCCGTTGTCCCCACCAATCCCCAAAAGGTCGTCACCTGCCCCATCAACACCAACCCGACTATCCCAATCAGACCGGCGGCGCTGAACTGCGCCCGGCGCGAAACCCACCCCGCCAACCAACCCGGCGTAAACGAGCCAACGGTAATCGCCACATAAAGAATGGTCAGGAACAGCCCCGCCTCGGTGCGCGTCGCCCCATACTCCATGGCAACCAGCGGCAAGATGGGAAACAACCCCATCCCGGCGAGCAAAATGACAAAACTGCCCAGGAATAAAATCGCTAAATGCTTGTGGTTGCTCATCTCATACCATCCTCACGTCTAGACCTGACAGGTTTCTCAAAAAGCCTTTCAGGTCTGCGGAATAAATCAGGCCGAACAAAGCGGGGAAACTTGCGGCTTCTGGGATTCAGCCTGGCGTCTGGCCTGGCGGGCAAACAGCTTCGTGAACAACGAACCCGACCGCCCGGCTTGCTGCCGCAGCCGCTCCCTTTCGACCTCTTGCAGGATCATCTCCTGGTATACTTTGATTTGTTTCTCCATCTCATAAGGCGTTATCATCATGTCCATCTCCTTGTCTCTGTTTTTTTGATGTCTTTCGGATCTCGTGGGGTTTTAAGCGTGTCATGCTGAACGAAGTGAAGCATCCCAGAGGCGTCGGGATTCTTCGCTTCGCTCAGAATGACAAGACCCCACGAAATCCTGAAGAGCCTTTTTTTGATTGCGATGTGGTCCATCATAGACAACGGCCGTTCCGCCAACGCCCCATCAACCGTCCCGCAGAACGTCCCATCAACGATTTTTTGCTATTTGTCTCTTCTTTTTGATAAGAGGTACAATGTGCCATGCTGCCTTTGCGGATGTTCCTCTTTGGCGCGCCCCGTATTGAGCAAGACGACAAAACCATCACCATTCCTCGCCGCAAAGTGACCGCCTTGCTTGCTTACCTGGCGCTGACCGGCCAACCCCAAAGCCGGGATACGTTGGCCGCTTTACTCTGGCCGGACCACGATCAATCCGGCGCGCGCGCCAACCTGCGCCGCGACCTCTCCCGCCTCCGCAGCCTCTTAGGCGATGACGCCCTGGATATAGACCGCAATCAGATCTCCATCCACCCCGGTGTAAACCTCTGGCTAGACGTGGCCGACTTCCGCACCGCCCTGGCCGCCGCCCGCGCCCACGACCACCCCTCAGCCGACCTCTGCCTAGACTGCCAGGAACGCCTGACGGCGGCGGCGGCGCTCTACACCGACCACTTTCTGGCCGGATTCAGCCTGCCAGACTGCCCGGAATTCGACGAATGGCTTTTCTTTCAGGCGGAAGGGCTGCGTGAATCGCTGGCCGAGGTGCTGCAACGCCTGTTGGTCTGGCACAGCGGACAGCAAACGTACAAGCTGGCGATTGAATATGGCCGCCGCTGGCTGGCCCTGGATTCGCTGCACGAACCGGCCCACCGCGCCCTGATGGAGCTGTATGCCTGGGATGGGCAGCAGGCGGCCGCGCTGCGCCAATATCAAGAATGCGTCCGCATCCTTGATGAGGAGTTGGGCGTCGCCCCGGAAGAGGCGACAGAATTGCTCTACGCGGCAATCAAATCGCGCCAGTTAATGCCGCAGACCAGGGCCAGCCAGCCCGAAAGCCAGCAGGCGGCGCTGGTCCCCGCCCCCAACGCCCTGTCACCGGAAACGCGCTATGTGGTGGAACGGCCGTTTACCTCCGGCGGTCACGGCCAACTCTTCCTCGGCCGGGACCGCGTCACCGGCGACCCCGTCGTCATCAAACAACTCATCAAAGAAGTCGTCGCCCAAGACCCACTGCTGGTAGACCGCTTCAAGCAAGAGGGGGAACTCCTGCGCCAATTGCAGCACCCCAACATCGTCCAGATGCTGGCAACCTTCGAGCAAAACGGCCAGCGCAGCATCGTCATGGAATACGCGCCGGGCGGCAGCCTGCGCCAATTACTCGACGAAAAAGGCCCCCTGCCCCTCGAACAAATCATCGCCATCGGCCTGGAACTGGCCGACGCCCTCAGCCGGTCGCACCACCTCGGCATCATCCACCGCGACATCAAGCCAGACAACG
>CAYONK010000519.1:0-3786 GCA_964405285.1 uncultured Ardenticatenaceae bacterium | reverse complement strand
GTGGGCGATGATGATGGCGGTGCGCCCGGCCAGCAGCTTATCCAGGGCCTGTTCTAATAGATACTCCGTCGCCGGGTCCAGGCGCGCCGATGCCTCGTCGAGAATGACCAGGCCAGGGTCGGCCAGGAAGACGCGCCCCAGGGCGAGCAGCTGCGCTTCGCCGGCCGAGAGGCTTTCGTCTGCTTCCAGGCGGGTGTCCAGGCCGTCTGGCAGGCTGTCTAGCCAGGGGCGCAGACCTAATTCGTCCAGCGCGGCCAGGATGTGGCCGTCGGCGATGTTGTCGTCGAAGAGGGTGAGGTTGTCGCGCACGCTGGCGTGGAAAAGCTGCACGTCTTGGGTGACGAGGCCGATGCGCTGGCGCAGGGCGGCCTGGCTGGTGTGGCGTAAGTCGGTGAAACGGCCGTTGCCGTCCCCCAACAAAATCGCCCCGTCTGTCGGGTCGTAGAAGCGGACGAGCAGGCGGATGAGGGTGCTTTTGCCGCTGCCGGTGCGCCCCAGTAGCCCCAGCGCCTGTCCTGGGGCCAGGGTGAAGCTGAGGTTCTGGAGAACGGCCGTTGTGCTGCCACCCACCACCCCATCACCACCCTCATCGCTGTACTGAAAAGAAACGTCAACAAAACGCACGGCCAGGCTGCCTTCAGGCAGCCTTTGCGGGCCATCGTGCAAAGTAGGCTGCTCGGCAAAAAGGGCGGCGATACGATTCATGCTGGCCGCCGCCTGCTGCAAATCTTGGATCTGCCGCTGAATCACCCAGAGCGGATCGCGCATCACGTTGATGTAATAAAAGATAACGTAGACTGTGCCGACAGTCAGGACACCGTCGGTGAACAGCCTCGTCCCCCACCAGAAAGCAAGCAGGGTGGCGACGCCGGGGATGAGCGTGGGCAGAAACATCACGACAAGATTAAGGCGCATGGCGCTCTGCATTTTGCGCCAACGTTCGCGCAGCAGCGCATAGAGGCGGCCCATGATGTAGGGAGCGGCGGCGTTGGTCTGGATCTCTTCTGTGCCGCCCAGCCACTCTTCCAAATAGCCGAACATCTCAGAACTGACCTGACGCAACGCCTGCCAGCGCGGGACAAGCCGGGTGTTGATCCAATTCAGGCTGAGCAGCCCAATCAGGCCGACCAGGGTCAGAGAAAGGCCGACACGCCAATCCACCAGCCAGAGCAAAACGAGAACGCCAAGCATCAGCAGGAGATTGCTGGCGAGTTGGATGAGTAATTGGGAGAAGAAATTAGCCAGCAGGTTGACGTCGCCATCCACTCGTTCGATCAGTTCGCCCGGTTTGTGGGCTTTGTGGAAGGTCATGTCCAGGCGCAGGCAGTGGAGGGCGAGGTCGGCGCGCAGATCGTTGGTGGCGGTCCAGGCGACAACTTCGCCGACGTAGGCGGCGGACAGCTTGAGGGCCTGGGCGATGAGGGCGATGGTGGTGAAGAGAACGGCCGTTAACAGCAATTCCCGCACCGTCTGCCCCGCCTCCACGCCATCGAGAAAGCGGCGCACTAACTGCGGATTAATCAGTTGCAGGGCAATGCCGCCCAAGACCAACACGCTGAGCAGAACAACTCGTGGGGTCTGGGGCCGGAGGTAGGTTTTTAGCAGGGAGCCGTATGGTTTAGGGGCGCGCTTTTTCATGATGGCGGGTGAAGCGAAAACCCCACATATGCCAGATATGTGGGGTTTCCTACAAGCTGTAACACAAGGAGGTTTCTAGGGCGCCAAAATATGAGGGATAGTTTAACGGAAAACGGCCGTTTGGTCTACCCTTTTTGCAGATTTATCCGGTTTACCCAACCTGCCGGGCCTGCCCATCCGCCTTTTCCGCGTTCACGCTTCTCTGTACCGGAGCAGCCGCAGCCCATTCAAAGAGACCAGCACCGTGCTGCCCTCGTGGCCAATGACGCTGAGCGGCAAGGCCAGCCCTACGCCCAAAACCGCGCCAATCAAGACCAGGATCACGCCGATGGCAAAGACCAGATTTTGCACCAACGTCTGGCGCGTGCGGCGGCTGAGGCCGATGACGTAGGGGATTTTGCCCAGGTCGTCACTCATCAGAACGATGTCGGCCGTTTCCAGGGCTATGTCCGTGCCGGCCGCCCCCATAGCAATGCCGATGTCGGCCGCCGCCAAAGCCGGGGCGTCGTTGACCCCATCGCCGACCATCGCCACTGGGCCGTATTGCTCTGCCAACTCGTTGAGCAGGCGCATTTTGTCTTGGGGCAGCAGTTCGGCGTGGTAGGCGTCCACGCCGGATTGGCGGGCGATGGCCGCCGCCACCCGCTCGTTGTCGCCGGTGAGCATGACAACGCGCTCTACCCCGGCCTTTTTAATCCGGGCGATTGTCTGGGCTACGTCCGGGCGCAACACGTCGGCAATCGCCAGGACGCCGAGGATGTGGGCCTGGCGGCCGTCATTTTCCGTCACGTCAGCCACCAAGACCGTCGTTTTGCCTTCGTCCTGGAAGCGGTCGAGGGCGGAAACGGCCGTTTCCAGCCCATCCACCTCCCAATTGGCAAAATAGCGCAAATTGCCCACCGCGATCCGCCGCTGCTCCACCGTCGCCAACACCCCCAACCCCGTCTCCGAGGCAAATTCCGTCACCTCAGACAGCGCCAGGCCGCGCTCCTGGGCCGCCGCCACAATCGCCTGAGCCAGCGGATGCTCCGACTTGCTCTCCACGGAAGCCACCAATCGCAGCAAATCCGCCTCATCCCCTTCCCAGCAGGCGTCACAAACGGCCACGTCGGTGACGCGAGGCTTGCCTTCCGTCAGCGTCCCCGTCTTGTCGAAGGCCAGCACTTTGATGTCGGCCGCCCGCTCTACGTAGACGCCCCCTTTGAACAGCACGCCGCGCCGCGCCCCATTGCCAATTGCCGATAGCACCGTTGCTGGCGTGCTGATGACGATGGCGCAGGGCGACGCAGCCACCATCAGGGTCATCGCCCGGTAGAAGGTGGTGTTGAATGGCTCGTTGAGGAGGAAGAGGGGCAGGACGATGGCAACGGCCGTCATCACAATTACCCCCAGGGCATAATACTGCTCCGCCTTTTCGATGAAGCGCTGCGTCTGCGCCTTTTGCCCCTGCGCCTCCTCCACCATTTTGATCAGGCGGGCCAGGGTAGAATCTTGGGCCAGCCGGGTCACTTCCACCAACAGGCCGCCGCGCTCGTTGATACTGCCGGCCAGCACGGCATCGCCCGGCTCTTTGGCGACGGGGATGGATTCGCCGGTGATGGCGGCCTGGTCCAGGCTGCTGCGCCCTTCGACGATCCGGCCGTCCAGGGCCAGCCGTTCCCCCGGTTTCACCACCATCAAATCGCCAACGCGGATCTCTTCGATGGGCAGCGTCGCCGTTTCGCCGTCCCGTTGCACGGTCGCTTCGGCCGGGCGCAGGGCCATGAGGGCGCGAATGGCGTTACGGGTGCGGTCCATGGCGTAGGTTTGCAGGACGTTGGAGAGGGAGAAGAGGAAGAGCAGCATCGCCCCCTCGAAAGGCGCGCCAACCAGGGCTGCGCCGAGGGCCGCCAGGACCATCAGCAAATCCACGTCTATGGTCAACTCGCGCAGGGAAGCCAGCCCAGCCTGCAAGCCGTAGTAGCCGCCGGTGATATAGGCGATGACGTAGAGACTGACGGGGAGGAAGCGGGGCGCGTCTAGCCATTCGGCCGCCAATCCGCCCATCATTGCGACGAAGGTGACGATGGTGAAGACCACTTCCACGCGCTGCGCGGAGAAGGCTTCCTGAAAATGTTGGCGCGGGGTGAGGGAAACGGCCGTTTCCCC
>CAYONK010000518.1:0-3790 GCA_964405285.1 uncultured Ardenticatenaceae bacterium | reverse complement strand
GCGGGTGCGCAAACGGCCGTTTTTGAGAGTACGTTAAAACGGCTTTTGGAAGGTCATCCGGTGGGGTCGGCCGTGGAGTTCTTTGACGAGCGATACGCCGAACTGTCTTCTGATTTAAGCGTTGAGCTGGATGAAATCGAGTTCGGGAAAGAGGTCAGTCCGCAAGAAATGGTGGGTTTGTGGACAGCTAATAATGACGCCCGCAGCTATGTCATTCTCGGCGATCCGGCCGTGCGCTTACCAATAGCCGATTCGGAAGAGGCGGCGCAAGAACGCCCGGTGATAGAGGTTGTCAACTCACAGTTCGCTGGTCGGCGGCCAGTCTCTAGCAGACAACAGGCAGAGGCAAGCAAAACGGCCGTTCCAGAAACGCCCTCAGCGCAGGTGTCAATGCAGGCGCAAACGGCCGTTGGCCAGGTAGAATTTGGCCTGCGCAGCACAGCCTCCGACATTACCGGCTCAATGCGCGACGTTGCCGCCAAATTGGGCGAAGTATTGCGCAGCGCGGCCGACGATCTCGCCAGCCTAGAAGTGATGACCTACACCAGCGGCGATATAGGCAAAGCCGTTTATGATCCTCGCTCACGCACTTTTAGCGGCGACGTCCGCCTACGCGCCATGACCCGGATTGACTTGGACGGCGACCAGATCAACCTCGTCCCAGAGCGAAAAGCCGCTTCCCTGTACGGGGACGAAGATAAAACCGAAGTGGCCATTGACGAACAACTTTGGGCCATTCACCGCGAGATGGTGGGTCTGGCTCAAGAAAACCGTATTCAATTTTTCAAAGCGATGGCAGAGGTTGTCGCTTCGTTGGTTCGCGTTTGAAGCAGAGGAATTTGTGACTGCTCAATTCGTCATTCATGGTTTGGAAGCGGGAGCGGACGCTTTAGGATTGTGGCAAGTCGTTGCCTCGCCTGAGTCCTTTGCATTCTCTCGCACTCCCACGAATGCGGCAGGAGGGGGGTTTTCCGATCCCCCTCCCATTGTCTGGTCTGCGTCCCTGCCCGTTAATACGGCCGACGCCCAGCGATCCATTCAACAGCAGAGACATATCTTGCACACCACCCAAATGGCTATCGCTGAATCGGGGCGTTTTCTAGAAAGCCTGTCGCCATCTCAAGAAATGGTTTCATTTGGCGCAGCCGGGATCGCCAATCTACCTGATCCGGAAGCGAGATTGAGGGAAAGTCTGGCTCACTTACGAGGAGATGAGGCAGTTGTCTCTTTTGGGTCTGGCTTTTTATCCAAACTGCCGGGATTGCCCGATGGCTGGCAGTCAACCGTCGCCGACTACCAGGCTTTTGTACAGCAAGCGCTTCAACTTATGCGACCAACGTTGCGCGTTGAAACAAAAATCGAGGACGTATTATTGGCCTATACCCAGGTGCGCTTGACTGGCGATTTTGATACGGTGTGGGTTGAGGCGGTAAAAACCAATTCTCAATTGAAGCAAAGCAGGTCAAATCAGCAAACGCACCAGCAGATTCTTTCGCTGACGATTCAATCGCGGCTGGCTCTTCTGCGACTCCTGGCGCAAACAAGCGCTGGCGCGGCCGCTCTGGCCGCCAAGTTTGCCATCCCCGGCGGCGCAATAGTCGCTTTGCCTGCCGCCTGGCGCTATATCCAGGATGTTGTCAAACAGGCGCAATAACTTGCCACCCTGAAGCAATTACGGCAGGCGTAATGATGCAAGCACACCAATATATCCTCCACATTCTGGGTAAACCAGGGCAACTAAATGTTGTACTCCGGCAAGCCAACGGCCGTTTACTGGCTTCGCAATCAGTAACGATAGACCTCAATGCCCTGCAACAAAAAGCGCGTCCCGAAGAATATGGACAAGCCCTTGCCGGCATGGTTTTGCAAGGCGGGATTGGCGAGAAATTGGCTGAATTGGGTACTGCTCAGTTACGACTGACTCTTGACCCTGAAGCGCTCGATTTGCACCATATCCGCTGGGAATGTTTGTCATGGTTAATTCGCGGGAACAGGTTGCCTCTGGCGACTGCGCCGACAACGCCATTCTCTCGTTTACTCTATCCTGACACGGTTGATTACGGCCGTCCCCCGCAAACAGAATGGCCGCTGCGCGTTTTAGTGGCCATTAGCAACCCGACAGATTTAGATCGGTTTGGTCTGTCATCCTTGGATGTTGAACTGGAGTGGCAAGAATTGCAGCGGGCATTAAGCCCGCTACAGGGCTTGGTAGAGATTGAGCGAGTGGAGCCGCCTGTCAACCTGGATAGCATTTGCAAAGCTCTGGAAAAGAAGCCACACATTTTGCATTTTTTGGGACATGGCGCTTTTAGCCAAAGTAGCGGCAAGGCGGCTCTTTTTCTGGAAAAAGACCGCGAGCGGCTTGTAGAGATAGTTCGTGAAGAGGAGTGGTGTTTGCGTCTATCTACGCTTTCCCATTTACCTCATTTAGTCGTTTTGGCCGCCTGTGAGTCGGCCAGCCGCGCTAAGGCTGGCGTTTTGGTGGGCATGGCCCCAACCATGATCGCGGCCGGCGCTGGCGCGGCTCTAGCTATGCAAGACAAAGTGGGCATTGAGGCGGCTCGCGAATTTACCTATCATTTCTACCGTCGTCTGGCCACGCACGGACAATTGGACCTGGCGGCAAATGAGGCGCGAAGCTATCTCTTGGAAAGCGGCAGTTGGGGTTGGACTATCCCCACGCTCTTTATGGAGAGGAACGCCGAACGTATATTTGCTGCCCCGCCTGACAGTTTAGAGGCCAAACCGGCTGAGCCGGGTGAGACACTCATCCTGATTCCGGAGTTCAAGGGGCATGAAGAAGCCTTTTTTGAAGTAGACTTGCGCGATTCCTTGCAGCAGCGCGTGGCCGAAGCCAATCTGCCCCAAATTCGTATTGTCTGGCTAAAACAAACAGCCCTCGGCCCTGGCGATGAGGATGCAGTCTATCGTCTGGCGGCGCGTTATGGCGCTTCGCTGGTCATCTGGGGTTGGTATGATAGAAGTCGTTTTCGCGCTCGCTTTACCGTGACCGACAAGTTGTTCACCTACAACGCGCCAGCGGCAAGTAATCAATATGACGTCAGTAGTCTATTGCAGTCGTCTGAAGATTTTGCCGTTTACGTCAATCAACAATTACCGCGCCAGACAGACTATTTTGTCTTTTTCACCCTGGGCCAGCTCTATTACCGCGCCGAGAGTTATGAAGAGGCGCTAAGTTCGTTTGATCAGGCTATTCAGGCCGTAGCGCAGGAAGCCAACCTGCCAGCCGAACTGGCCTACGCTTACTTTTACCGGGGCAACATCTATGCCGTACACCGGCAAGATCGGCCGAACGCTATTGCCGATTATCGTCGGGCAACAGAGCTGGAACCTGACTTTGCGCTGGCCGCCTTTAATCTGGGTGGCGCTTTGCGAATTTGGGGCATGACCTTGCGAATGCAAGAGAAGAACGAAGAAGCGCACAACAGCTTTGTAGAAGCTATTGCCGCTTACAGCCAGGCTATTGAGGCCGATCCGGAATTGACTCTGGCATACGAAGAACGAGGGTTGGCACACTGGGAGAACGGCCGTTTCTTAGAAGCCATCGCTGATTACGAGGCGGCACTGGCCCGCTTTCCCAAAGCCGAGGTTTACAACAAGTTAGCCCTGGCGTTGCGCGATCTGGAGCGCTGGCCGGAGGCTTTATCCCAATTTGATTTGGCTGTTCGTTATGCGCCAGGCGTGGGGTCTTACTACTTTAATCGCGGCCGTTTGCAGGCCTATTTAGGCAATAAGCAAGCGGCCGCGTCCGATTTTCGCCAATATCTGC
>CAYONK010000517.1:0-3791 GCA_964405285.1 uncultured Ardenticatenaceae bacterium | reverse complement strand
CCGTGGCTAAGATTCTGGGCGATGAAGGCACTCTGCCGCTCGGTGTCTCTTCTAACGATATCTCCGCCAGAATACTGGCATTGCAGAAAAAAGCGTCCACACTGGCGGACGCCGCCCCACACCCCCTTTGCCATTTTCCAGCCTTGGTTGTGGCCTTTTGGCAGCAGCCACCAGATGGTCTTATCAATAGCGTCTCTCGCTTTGCCATGTCAATTCCAGAAAAATTTCGGCATGCAATCGTACTTTGGCTGCTGGGTTCGGGATCAGTCGGCAGGGTGTGGGGTCTCGTAGTCTAGTAGTCCGTAATCCGTGAACCGTTAGCAAGTCGGTTCACGGATTACGGATTTTTCATTTAGCGCCCAACCCCCACGCTGCCGCCGAAAGCGGCCGACATCTCTTCATAAATCGCGGCGATACTGGCTTCGTCGCCGCTGTAGAGGTTGCCGTTGCCGCCGAAGGCGAACTGGCCGAGGATGTTTTCGTCGGCGTCGCTGCCGTAGGCGATGGCGAAGACGGTGGTATTGTTACCGCTGGCCAGGGCGATGAGTTCCGGGCCGAAGCGGTAGCGGTAGCTGCGCGTGTCCTGCCCGTCGGAGAGGATGATCAGGGCGTTGGTCTGGTCGGGCAGGGTGGTGCGGGCGATGCTGGCCGCGCCGTCGCCAATGGCGTCGTAGAGGGTGGTGTCGCCGGAAGCGTTGAGGGCGCGGATGGCGTTGACCAGCTTGTCGCGGTTGGGGCCAACCTGGATCGCTTCGACGATCAGCGTCGGCTCGGTGGCGAAGGCGATGAGGGTGAGGCGGTCTTCGTCGCCCATTTGCTGGACGAACTGCTCGGCGGCGGCTTTCATGCCGTCCATTTTGCGGCCGCGCATACTGCCGGAGGTGTCCAGCAGCATGACCAGGTTGACGTCTTTACGGGCCTCTTGCCAGACGGATTGGATGGCATAGACAGTCTCGGCGCTCGGTTCGGCGAAGATGGTTTGCGGTTGGGTCAGGTCTACGCCGTTTTCGGCCGTGAGCAGCGGCCCGGCTGAGATGGCGGGATTGACGGGGCGGAGGGCGTGGGAAACGGCCGTTTCCTGCCCCGCCTCACTCAACAAATAATCCCGAAACTGCCCGGCCGCCTCTTTAGCTGATTCTGCGGCAAACTGATTGATACAGGCGGGATGGGTCGCCATAAACGTCCCTTCCAGCGGGTAAATCGGGATGATCGCCCCCTGCCCCTGGCTGACAGCGTCGCTCTCATACATCACCGCCGCGCCGAGGAAGCCGGGACCGCGCGTCTGCATCGTCTGGGCCAGATTGAGCGGGTTGTTGGCAAAGAAGGCCACCGCGCTCTCAAACGCCCCGACAGACGCCTGGACCAACGGCCGTTGAATTTCCTCCACCGTCACCGCGTCCGTCTTGCGCTCGGCTGACTGCACCAGGGCGAGCAGGGTGCTGGCCCCCGCGCCGGAGAGGCCGGGGTGGGTGTGGCTCAGGCGCAGTTCCGCGCCATATTCGCCGCCGGTGTAGTAGGCCCAGGCGGAGGGGTCTTGGGCCAGGCTGCCGAAATCCAGCCAGCCCAGGGCGTAGCCCGGCCAGCCGAGCGATTCGGCCGCCTCGCGCCAGACGCCGATCACCAGCGGGCTTTGGGCCACGCTGACGCAGGCGTTGTTGAAGTTGTCCATGTCGCGGTCGGCCAGCAGGCTGACCCAAACGGGGCTGTCCGGCAGCCAGAGTGCCGGCAGCGCCCCTTCTTCGGCGGTGGCGACGAATTGGCCCGATTCCGCCCCTTGCACGACGACGAAGGCGGAACGGCCGTCGGCCGTTTTCGTCTCGGTCGCGTTAAAATCGGCGGCGGCCTGCTCCAACCAGGGCAGCAGGCTTTGATTGGCGACCACCTCGACTACGGCGGCGTTGCTGGGAATGGACCCGGCCGGCTGGCCGATGTCGCTCAGGCGGCAGGCCAGGCTCGTCAGCAGCAGCAAGCCGAAAAAAAGCCAGAGGGGATTATTGCGTTTTAATCTACTCATCAAGTTCTCCATCTATCTTTTCCCTCTCCCCAGCCCTCTCCCAGGGGGAGAGGGAGCGAGGGTCTCCCCTCCCAACGGGAGGGGCTTAAGGGGAGGGCTGACCTACCGCCCGGCCGTTACCAGGGTCAGTTCCACGTAGCGGTCTAGCGCCTGCAAGTTGGGGTCTTCGGTGTTGCGCCGCTCTTCGGGGGGCAGGGTGGTGTCTATGATGAAGCGGGTAGAGTCAATGCCCTGGGAGACGAGATAGGCGACGACGGAGCGCGCGCGCCCTTCGGCCACTTCGAGAATCTCGTCTTCGCTGTATGGCGGGTTGTTGGCAGGCCAGGCGGAGGAGCCTTCCACCTTCAGCAGCAGGCCGACGCTTTGCGACAGGGTGGGCACGACGCAGTTATCGAGGATGCGGCGCGATTCCAGGGTCAGTTCGGTGGAGTCGGGCAGGAAGGTGAAGGTGCGGCAGGGCAGCACGACCAGGGTGGCGGAGGCTTCGGAGGAGACGCCGCTGAGGTCCAATTGCTGCGAGATGGAGAAGGTGTCGTTGATCGGGTTACGGTTGGGTTGCAGGCGCGGCTGCTCGGCGGCGCGGAGGACGAAGCCGGGGTTGACCAGCTCTTCGACGGGGTTGCTGCTGGCGGGGATGCCGGCCAGCCCCCAGACGCGCCGGGCGATGTTCAGCCGGTCGAGGATGGGCCGGGTGTCGCGCATGACGAAGGCGTTGTCACCCAGGTCGGCCTGGGCGACGCTTTCTAACCAGGCAGTGAGGTCGGCAACGGCCGTTTCCGGATAAACAAAGCTCCAATCATTATTGCCCCAATCGGCGATCTGGGCGGCGGCCGCGTTGAAGTTTTCCGCCTGCGCCTTCAATGTCTCAAACCAGGCGTTGTGGAAGCTCTGCACCAGGTCCGGCTCATTGGCGATGGAATCCCGCGAAGTGGCGATCACGTCTATGACCACGCGCAGTTGGTTGGAGCTGATGAGAGGCACGCCGCCACTTTGCGCCGCTTCGTTGATGTCCGGCTCCCAACCGGCGACAGCGTCCGCCTGCCGGTTGTTGAAGAGAGCGATGGCGTCTGTCACGCTGTCTTGCGGCAGCAGGGTAACGCCAGTGCGCGGGCTGACCTGGGCGATGGAGAGGATGTAATAGACGAAGTATTCGCTAACGCTGCCGCGCGAGAAGGCGATGCGTTTGCCCTGCAAATCGTTCAGCGTCTCGATGCCGCGCACCCATAGCTGGTCGGCGCCCGCGCTCTCGTCCACGATGGCGGTGATCACCCCGGGGCTGGTGAGGGCAACTGAGTCCAGGGTGGTGAGCAGGCAGTCCCACACGCCGGCATCTAGCAGGGCGGTGCGCTGCTCTTCGGAGATGTCGTAGTTCGGGTCGTCGTTGAGGAAGAAGGGGATGATGCCCAGGTGGAAGCCATTGGCAATGTCAATCCCGGCTATCTGCATCTGCTGTAAGGTGAAGTAGCTGCCGAAAGCGTCGGCGCCGCAGATGTAGGCAGGCAGCCCGTCGTTGGGGTCGCGGTTCGGTCCCCAGATCGGTTCTGGCGAGTCCAGGTTTGTGGTGGGGGGCCGGGTAGGGGCGGTCACGTTGCCCGGTGCGGGGGTGACGCCAGCCACCGACTCCGGCTCCCGGACGTTCAGGAAAGCCATCGCGGCGACAATACAGGCAGCGACAACCGCCACGCCAACAATAGCAATGAAGATGATGCGAGTGCGATCCATGTTCTATCTCCTTTACAAACAGTTGAGAGTTGATAGTTGGGAGTTGGTAGTGAAC
>CAYONK010000516.1:0-3795 GCA_964405285.1 uncultured Ardenticatenaceae bacterium | reverse complement strand
GCCCGCAGCATCTCCACCTGATGTGGTTTGTCGCCATCCATAGCCAACTCGGCGTAAGGCAGGCTGATGGTTTTGATGGGGTAGCCGAGGACTCGTTTGCCCTCAACTTCGATCTCTGGCGGCCCCAGGCGGCGGAAGAGAAATTTGAACAGCAGGCCAAAACCGACAACTTTGGCGATTTTCCAGGCGTGTTTGCGGGCGTTGGAAAGGGCGACGAATAGCTCTTCGTTGTGATCAATCACGGCCGGGTTCATGATGCCGATGTCGCCTCCGGCGATTTCCACCCCTTTCAGCTTGACGAAGGTGCGGTTGGAGTGGGGGAAGCGCTTTTCCATCGTCTCCCGCGTGGCGTAGGTGTAGTAGACCCCGGCGTCGAGCGGCTGGCACAGCGCGACCAGCCTGTCTACCATCTCTCCGGTGATCAGAGGGATGTCGGCTGAGGCGCCGAGAACGGCCGTTACCCCCGGCCGCCGCTCCCGCGCCCAATTCAACCCGGCCACCATGTTGGCTACCAGGCTGCCATGATCCGGCAGATGGTAGACCGGCCGTTTGAACGTCATGCCCAGGTCGCTGCCCAGGCCGACCACCACAATCTCCTCCACCGCCTGGGCGTCTTGCAGCCCATCCACCACGCGCTCCAACATCGTGCGGCTGCCCATCGGCAGCAGCGCCTTCGGTTTGCCCTGCGTCAGGGCATACATCGGGTCTTCCGGCCGATCCAGGCCGCCGGCGATTATGACACAATCCATGGTTCTCTCCTTCTAAAGTGTAACGGGGGAGCGGGAGCAGGGGAGCAGGGGAGCGGAGGAGAATCTCCCCTGCTCCCCCGCCCCCCTGCTCCTCATCTCCTCATCTTGCTTCTCTCACAACGTATGCACCATCGGCTTCATCTCAATCTGGCGCAGCATCGCTTCTAGCTCAGCGTGGGTGAGGGGGCGGTTTTTGGCGGCAACGGCCGTTAACGCCGCCTCCATCATATTTGTGCCAAAGGAACGGCCGTCTAGCTGCGGTGTGGTGGTGACGACATGGCTGACGCCCCGCTGTTTGAACATTGCCAGATCCTTCGTTGTCGTTGTGTTGGTGACGATGATCTTGCCGTTTAAATCGTCTGGCATGTGCCGCTTGATGTAGTGGCAGTCGCCGGAGATGACGTTGGCCCAGGCGTAATACTTGCCGAACTTCGGCACAATCTCATCCTGCTTTTCGCCGGTGGGGTAGAGCATCTTCAGCGGCAGCCGGGTGACGATGGGGGCCAGGAACTTCGCCAGCAGGTTTAACTGCCCCAGGCTGCGCACCGGAATAGGCAGCCCCAGGGCGAACATCAGGTCGCCGCAGACCACCTCATAATCATGCTCGAAGTAGGCCAGGGTCATGCCGTAGCGGTCCACGCCAACGGTGATCAGGACGCGACCGGAAGCCATTTGCGGCCCTAACGCTTCGATGAGCGATTGCACCACCTGGCGTTCCAGGGTGTTTTTCAGACCGCTGCCATCCACCACCGGCGTCTGGCGCACGTTTGCCACCAATTTTTGCGCGTCGCGGATGGGGTAGCGCTTCTCGCCCATCTGCACCCAGAGGTCTATGCCGCCCACGCCAAAGGCGTCCACCTGCCCGTCTAATTCGGTGAAGAGGGCGATGGCTTTCTCGACGTCGCCGTCCGTCCCGCGCCGCTCAATACGCACTTGTTCGCCAAGCAGCTCAATCTCTACCGCTTTGTCTCGTTCGGAACTGCCCAGGCTGATGCTGACTGCCCGTTTCATATGCTTGTCCTTTGGGGTTGCAGGTTGCAAGTTACAGGTTACAAGTTACATGTAACTTGTAACCTATTCCTCCTCCACATCATCTACCATGAAGAATGGAAAATATAGTCTGTAAAATGGCCGGATGGGGACGCTGACGGGCGGGCCGGAAACGGCCGTTATCCCCTCCGCCTTCACCCCATAAGCCACGTTGTCTACGGAAACGGCCGTTGTCTCCAGCGGTATCTCCACCACCAACTGCGCCTGCCACACCTCGCCCGCAGGCAGACTGGCTCGCTCCCAAATGATGATGTCCCCGGTCTGGGTGAAGGGCAGGGTGGCGGTGATGAAGGTGACGCCGACCGGCAGCGTGTCGGTGAGGACGAGTTGGGCGGCCAGAGCGCCCGGCGTGGTCTGGTTGACGCTGAGGGTGTACGTAAGCTGGTCGCCCGGCGCGACGCTGGCCGCCGCCTGTTTATCCAGAGCCAGCGCCGGTTCCGGGTCTGGCAGGAGGATGCTCTGATAGGCGGCCCAGGCGTCAATCCGGCCCCAGCCGTAGGTGTTGTTGGGGATTTGGCTGCCGGGCACGCCGCCGCAGGTTTGCGTGGTGGTGCGGGGAACGGCCGTTGTCATCATCACCGCTTCAATCCCAGCCACGTCGCCAATCAGGTCCGGCCGGGCGGAGAGCAGCAGGGCGACCAGCCCGGCCACATGCGGCCCGGCCATGCTCGTGCCGCTGGACGTGCCGTACCCGCCGTTGCGCACCGAGGAGCGCACGCCTACCCCCGGCGCGGAGATGTCCGGCTTTGGCCGGTTGCTGCCATCCACCGTCACCGGCCCCCGGCTGCTAAAGCCAGCGATGTTGTCACTGCTGTCCGTCGCCCCAACGGTGAAGGAGGCGTCGTAGATGCCCGCTGGGGTGTTCACCGTGCCGCAGGAGGAGCCGCTGTTGCCCGCCGAATGGACCGTCACAATCCCGGCGGCGCGCACATTGTTGACCACCGTCAGCAAGATATTTGGGTCGGTGCAGCCTTCGGAAACAGGACAGCCCCAGGAGTTGTTGATGACGTGGGGCGCTTTGTCTGGGTCCGGGTTGTTGCCGTTCAGGTCGGTAGGGGCGATGAACCATTGGTAACATTCGGCGTAGGTGGCGGGCGTGCCATCGCCGTTGTTCATGTTGCGGCAGCCGATCCAGCGCGCGCCGGGGGCCATGCCAATCTGATTTGTCCCGCCATCGTCGCCGACCATTGTGCCCATCGTGTGTGTGCCGTGATTATGGTCATCACAGGGGACGGGGGAATCGGCTCCGCAACTGCTGCCGCCGACGTGGATGGCGTCGTGCCAGTTGTAGTTGTGGTCGGCGGCGCTGCCATCCCACCCGCGATATTGGTTTTTCAGAGCGGGATGCTCCCAGTCATAGCCGGTGTCCTGCCCGCCGATGACGATGCCCTGTCCGGTGAACCCTGCCGCCCAGACGGCCGGGGCGTTCACCTGGGCGATGCCCCATTCGATGGCCTCAAGCGCGGCTGGCGCGGCTGCGGTGGCGGGCAAAGGCGCTCGCACAGTGGGATTGGCGTAGAGGTGGGCCACGTCGGGCCGCCCGGCCAGGAGTTGCACCAGGGCGGCGTCGCCGCGCACCCAGATCATGTTGGCGATCCAGAAGGGGCGGTAGTCGGCTCCGGCCTGGTCGAGGAGGCGGATGAGGGGTGGTTGGGTGCGGGCGGCAACGGCCGTTAACCGCTCCACCACATATTGCCCCTTCGCCTCCTTGCCGCGAATCGTCGCTGCCCCGCTCAGGTCCGCCTGCTCGGTCAGGTAGACGAGGAATTCGGTCTGGGGCTGGGCAACGGCCGTTTCCAGCACCCAGGGGTCTACCTTCGCTTGCCAGGATGCCTGGGTGGTTTGGGGCAGGTTTGCCAGCAGCGCCAGGAGCAAAGCGGTCAGCAGGGCGACGGTTCCGAATCGAGCAAGCGTTGGTTGTTTCATATGGTTATCCTAGAGTTGTGCGTTTGTCTTGTGGAACGGCATTGTAGCGAGACGGACCAGGTTAAGCAAC
>CAYONK010000515.1:2723-3809 GCA_964405285.1 uncultured Ardenticatenaceae bacterium | reverse complement strand
GCGATGGAAAGCGGGAAGAGAATGATGGGCGGGAAGAAGATGGCCGGGCTGAATCGCTCCCAGCCCTGACTGGTGGCCAGCCAAATAAGCGCCACCAAAATTGGCCCCATACCCAAGACAGCCCCCAACAAAATCAGGCGGGCTTGCTGCCGCACCAGCGGCGATGGCGAGCCGAAACTGCGGTACGCCATGATGCCGACGGTGAGCAGCAGCGAGAAGATGAGCCAGATGTAGGCGTAGCGCCAGGTCAGGGCATAGGCCCAATCGTCTGGTCCATGATGAAGCCAGACCTGCCCCCACAGCGCCAGCGCCAACCCCGGCAGAAAGACCGCCCCCTTGATCCAGGGGTAGCGCGAGACCAGGCGTGTCTCGTGGGGAAAGACGAGCGCCAGCAGGATGGTTGGCCCACCGGCCATAGCCAGAGCAAATACCCAGACGCGGATGAAAACCTGGGTGGTGATCTGGTCGAAGAGGGCGGCGATGATGGTGGCTGAGAAGATGGCGAAGAGAGCGAAGCCCTGGGCCGCTTCGGATTCTGGTCGGGCGATGAAGGTGAGGATGCCGAGGAGCAGGATGCTCAGACCGACCAGGTAAAAGAGCCAGAATTCGCGCCAGAGGGTGGTCTCGTCTATCAGGCTGAGGCGGAGGGAGAGGTCGCGAACGGCCGTTTCCCCCTCTCGCGGTGGGATACTGATGTCGGGAGGGGGCTGGGCGATGGTGAAGGTTGCCACATCGCCGGGCTGATAGGTTGCCAGCAGCGCGTGTAGTTCTCGAGGGGTTTGCAGGGGGCGTTGGTCAACGGCCGTTACGCGATCCGGGTAGGTCACACTAGAACTGGCCGGGTCAACCGGCTGAAACTGCGCCGAGGTTTTATTGACAATCAGGCCCGGATCAAAAAACAAACCGGCATAAGGCGTGCCCGACCACCGCACAGCCAGTACCGGCAAAGCCACAAACATCAAGCTGCCAGCGATGAGAATTGCCGCCACCATGCCCAGGCGCACCTGGTAGAGCCGTCCTTGTGTCACGCGCTGTTATCCGTGTTCCGTTATCCGTATTCAGTCGGTCATCCACTACCCGACTACC
>CAYONK010000515.1:0-2623 GCA_964405285.1 uncultured Ardenticatenaceae bacterium | reverse complement strand
CTACTCCACTCTTATTCTCGACAATAATATGTGATCATTGAGCAGGCGTCCATCATCTGCAACAATATTTTGTACTACCTGGCTAACAGCTTCTATTACAGAGACGCGAATTTGAAAAGTGGTGGGGGCCAACGTATAGCCCAGGTCGAGTAAAACGGTGTCCGTCACAATGCTGCCCAATTCCCATTCAGCCGTCGGCGTCTCCGGCCGGTCCTGGCGGAAGATGATTTCCTTGCCCGCTTCGTCCAGGACGCTCAGGCGGATGGCCAGGTCTTCCGGCGAATCGGCCAACACTTCCCAGTAAAATGTCACCGCCAGCACGTCACCGGCGGTAAATAGCCGCTTGTTATACTCGTAGCCGCGCAGCAGCAGTTGATTGTTGAAGTTGTGGGCGGTGGCGTTGGGGTAGGGGTCTGGCAAGGGCAGCAGCGCCACTTCGCCCAATCGCAGCGAATCGCCCAGGTCTTGCCCGGTCGCGCCGCTGATGCCCAGGCGATAGGCGTCTGGGGCGTAAAGGCCGACGCTAAGACTGGTCTGATTGGGTGTGTAGGCGGTCTCTGGCACGTAGAGACGGATGGATTCGACAAAGCGGTCGCCCGGCCGCCAATTGCGCGTGGGAAAGTTGCCCAGACCGGGATGGGTGTCGCGCTGCGCCACCATCAGGCCATCTTCATCCAGCAGATGGACGAAGAGCAAGTAGTCACCCGGCGGTTGGACCAAGACCTCCCAGTAGAGGTCCAGGTCAATTGGCTCTCCTGGCTGCACCTCACTTTGGTGAATCTGGTAGCCGCGTAGCGTGGCCAGGCCGTTGAATTGGGCGTGGATGGGGTTGGGAACGGCCGTTGCCTCCCCCCACCGCGGCGGCGGCGCATACGCCGGCCGTAAATAGCCCCAAAACGCCACCACCGTCAGCAAAACCAGCCCGCCATGCAGCACGCTCGCCAACCATTGATCTCGCCTGATGGATGGCCGCCCGGCCACATACTGGCTTAGCCCAAACGCCATCAGAATAGACAGCGACGGCAGCGCCGGGAAGAAAAAGCGCCCCATCGGCCCCGCCGGGCTGATGAGCAAATAGTTGAACAGCACGGCAAAAAAGAGCAGCACATTGAACAGAAGTAGGAGGAGGGAAACGGCCGTTTTCTCCCTCCCTTCTCTTCCCTCTGCGCCCTCCGCGCCTCTGCGTTGAAAATACCTGATCAGCAGCAAGCCATAGCCCGCCACCGCCACGACCAACACCCAACGCAGCCCGGCGTAAATCCCCTCCGGCAGCGGAATCTGCCCATAACCAAAGCGACCCCACAGGCTCGTCCAGGCGTAGCTCAATTCCTGCACCGCCAGCCAAAAACTCTCCGACGGGTCGCGCACCCCCCACAACTCTGTCAGCCGCTGCACCCCCGTCGGCTCGCCGTAAAGCAGCTGGTTACGCACAAACCACCAGCCCGCCAGCAACCCCGTCACCCCGACGATGACCAGCCCCATCTTCAGCCACAGCCCCCACTGCCGCTTGCGCCAGGCCACGTAAGTCATCGCCAGGCCGAGGGTGGCGGCGATGGCCGCCAGATTGAATTTGCTCAGCAGGGCCAGGCTGTATAACGCGCCAAAAATCAGCCCCCAGCGCAGGCTGAGGCCGCGCTCATCTTGGACCAGTCGCACGGCCGCCAGGGTGACGGCCGCCCCGGCAAAGGCAGCGATGACGTCGTTGTTGACCGCCCCGGCCATGTAGACAAACATCGGGTTGAAGGCGAGAAAGGCGGTTCCGGCGATGGCGAGAAACGGCCGTTTCCCCCAAATCGCCAACCCAATCAAATAGGTCAGCCAGACCGTCGCCGCGCCAATCAACACATTCACCCAGCGGGCGGCCAGCGCCGCCAACGTCCCGCCCGACCAGGGAAAGCCGACCGTTTCCGTATGGTGGATATATTGATTCTTGTTGTCGTTGCCCACTTCCCAATAGCGGTAGGCCCAGAAGGGATTCTGCGGCGGCTCATAACAGACGCCCTGCCCCGTCTCGATCCAGCCAGAGGCCAGCGCCGCCAGCGCATAGTAGAGCGGCGGATGGTGCGCCTGGGCGTTGCAGGCGGAGCCACCCTGCACCGGCAGCGCCCGCTCCTCGGCCACGAAGCGGACAAAGCGGTAATGGCGCAGTTCATCCGTCGCCTCATGGGGCGGATTGATGATACTGGCGGCCACCGCCAACACCACAAACAGGAGCGTCACTCCCGCCATTGCCCACCGGGCGGCCTTCATCGTCGTCACTTCCATGTTCGTTTAGCCGCAGATTTCGCAGATTCACGCAGATTTTTGGATTTTATCTGCGTGAATCTGCGTCATCTGCGGATCAATCCTCTGTTCCAACCTCAATAAAATCCCGGCCGTCTAGTGTCAGAATGCGCTCCCCGGTCATCGGGTCGTAGAGGCCGAAGACGACGCGGGCGGGATTGGCCCCCTCCGGCGGCGTCAGCCGGTGCAATTGGGCGAAGCGGTCACCGGGCTGCAAATGGCGCGGCTCTACCCAGAGGCCGTCATCCCCGGCCAGCCAGCCGCCGCCTTCGTCCAGCAGTTGGGCGAAGACGCTCAGGCGCGGCCCGGCGTACACCCCCGGAGGAGGCGGATTGCTGAT
>CAYONK010000514.1:0-3810 GCA_964405285.1 uncultured Ardenticatenaceae bacterium | reverse complement strand
AGCGCTCATTGAACGCTGGTGTTAGGGGACCACGATTAAGTGTACTCCTACCTTGTTTGTGTGAAACTTGCCAAATCTGGATATTTACTAATCAATAGCGGTATGGCAAAGTAAGCAATAATTAAGGAGACTAGGATAATGAAAACCACTATGAAAATTAGCCGATCTAATGCTTTAATTAACTCGTTCTCTCTATTGGAGTCTTGCATATTTTTATATCCATTTCCCGATCAATATCATTTTTGGCTCTTTAGGATTTTGTGGGGTTTACGCTGATGCATAATGCGTGATGCGTGAGGCCACTCTGGTTACGAATCGCGCATCAACGGGCGTCAACCCCCTGAATTCCTGAAGACCCTCATTTTTAGATTTGTCCGCCGTTCAGTTGCTTAAGCTGCGCACTTACTTCTTTTGGTACGTCAGCTTTAAGCTGTTGTTAGGACGGTTGTTTTGCAGAACGGCCGTAAATCACCAAGATTTTTCATGTTCGGCACAACGCAACTTTGCGTAAGCCGCCCTAACGCCACCTTCACCTGCGCTGGCGCGGTCACCCGACGTCTTTGCCAATCACCAAATAGCTGGCCGTCCGAGGCATCGCGCCAGCGTCAGGTGGAAGGAATGTTAGACCAAAGCATATCCACACAAGCATTGGCTAGTTTGAAATGTTCTTTGGACAGTAAATCTCTCCCCTCAATGAAGCATAGCTTACTGCGTGTTCCATTAACTCTTGAAAAGAGTAAGTGCCATATAGAACATTTGCCAAATGGACTCCATCAAGAAGGATGACTTTGATTTCTTTCCCTTTTGGCAATGACTGAAGTATCTCAGATGAGTAACCTTGCATTGCAATAAAAAGACCTCTAGCACCCATCTTACCCTCTACTTTCATATACAGACTGGCAATATCTGGCTGGTTACATACACGCTGCACCCACTTTAATTCCACAAGATAAAAATGTCCATCATATTTGATTGCACCATCTATCTGTTCGCCTATGATTCGGAAAGGTTCCTCAACGGGAATAGCACTGGCGCGCATTAACGAGGTAAAAATTTTCTCGAACTCATAGCCCCTCTGTTGACCTTCAAGTTGCTGTGCTTCTACAAAACGCTCTCTGATCCGCATCAATTGGGACTCGTATGTCTCTTTAGTTTTTTCTTCCGCTCGACGTTTGATTTGCTCACGATATTCCCGATCTTTCTCTTGCTGTGCGAGGATCTCCCGCAGTTTAAGCGCGCACCTTTCGGCAACTTCCACACGATGGTTCCGATCTTGGGGTACAAAGCTCTTCTGCTCAATGAGAATCCTGACAAAATTCCTTGAAATCTCAAGACGTTTATTGTAATCAGCATCTCTCAAAAGCTCATACAGACGATCCATCATCATCCGTTTTGATAGCTTATTACCTTCAGCATCATGGAGTGCCAGTAATCTATCGGCTGTCTGCAAATCTAGCCCGGAACGTAACCATGCCTTTTTCAGGTCGCTTTTGTACCAGTAAAGGTTGGCTATACCGTCTTTAATCATTACCTCAAGTTCTTCTGTAAATACATCAAACATAGATTTGTCTCTCGACAGATTGAACAAAAGTTGTTTAGCGTGTTATCTTGTTATGCCCTTGTGTAGTGCTCATCAAAGTACTGTAGGATGTTAGGGTCAAAAAAATCTTTCTTACCGCTTTTGGGATTTCCTGGGTCAAGGTACCTTCTTTTGCAGTACCTTTCGTCGGTGATAATTGCTTGACGCAAGGAATGGTATTGTGCATTCATCTTGAAATCTGAATACCTTTCTCTACATCGAATACTCAATTCGTTGTAATCCCATTTATATCGTTCTCGTATTTGTTCGTCCGTTAGCTCGACTTTTACTGCATCGCTATCGCCTTTCACGATCTGCACCCTCAAAGCATCCTTTGCTTTAGATCGAACAAAGCTGACATTCACATTTACAGTTACTGCATATGCACTATTAGGATTTCCATTGTCAATGGAATCAATATAACTTACGATATTAACTTCTTCCTTGTTCAGCGTTATGCCCTCCATTTTACTAGGGGCAGAAACGAATGAAAGCGGCATTAGATAGAAGTTGTACTCAGACAATTCAAAGCCAAACCATGATTTGGCTATCTCAACATAATTTTTCAGGCACCCCATACCCACTTCTTGGAGTCTTTTAGAAAATAGTGGACTTTGGTTATAGAAGTGAACCGCTGAATCACGAATTTCGATCATTACATTCAAGTTGTTAACTACCTCGATCGGCAAGTCACCACTTGCTAATAGTTGTTTGATCAAAAAGTCCATGCTATGTGTAAAGGGATTTCCCGATCTGGTTGTTTTGACCACCTTCCTCTTACCACGAGAGCCATCTTTGTTAACCCTATTTTCGTAAACATATAGACTAGAAATTCTGTTCCCATGTTTTCTGAGCCAGAAAGATTTCAAAGCTAACTCCCAAGAATTGGTTGATAAAACAGCGAATGTCTCCTCGCGGTATTTGAAATCAGGTTTATTGTAAACTTCAATTGCGGCAACCATTGCCGCCAAACTTTTTTCAAAAAGCTGTGACCATCTTGATTTCATGATGTTTTTAGTCTAACGCCGGCTTCACCTGCGCTGGCGCGGTTGACCAACGCCTTTGCCAATCACCAAAACGCAAGCCGTCCGAGGCATCGCGCCAGCGTCAGGTGCAAGCTATGTTAGGCGGGTTGCCCACCTGCGCAACATTTACAAAATTCTTGTGCCATAATATCGACTTGGGAAAACAATAATTCGGTTTGTTTATAGCTTGACCAAATACTTCTTGTCAGGATTTTCTAATCCTCAACACTTAAAATTCGCATTCGCATATGCTCAGCTATCGTAACAATTTCCCGAGCTTTCAGATAGTAGCCGAGATGGATCATCATAGGTGTTATAGAAACTATAGATTGCTTAGCACTCGTAGGGATATCTTGAACTGTAATTTGTCCTGTGGCATCCATTGTCGGTCCTGCATATAAGATACCTAGAAAAGCGTCACGCGGTCCGGCTCGAGAAGTTCCGTTCATCTTGTCATAATACATGGTCTGATTGTACAAAAAAATTGGGGAACCTGATGAACCAGGGAAACAAGCCATGTCAACCAACCCTTCAGGTCTGCCACGATAATCGATAGCTGGATGTGATGCGGTGATACCCATTCGCATAAGTGGAAAGTTGTTAATCGGATCCGCAAGGCCGATAGGATAACCAACCATAAGGACATCTTCAACGGCCATTAGAGATTCTAGTTGCTCTTGAGAATAAACGAAGCTCTTGTCAATCGCTTGCCAATAAATAGGAGTACCGTCATGTCGTAGTTTCTGTATAAAGGGGGTGAAATTTAGCGCACAGATGTCAATGGATTCATCAGGGTGTGGAGTCCATAACATTTCGAACTTCACATTAGAAGATAGGGAAGATTCATTGGGTATAGTAATACGACATGTTTGTCCATTTGGTGAAAACACCTCAGTGTCAGCAGCACGATGAAGATATAAACTGCCAGTTATTCCGTCACGAACAACGTGACGGTTTGTAATGATAAGCTGAGAGACTTTACCATCTGATGTATCAATCTGAAAAAAGAACCCTGTTCCTGAACCGATTCCTCCACTAGAGTTGACTGTTTCGATGCGTACGGTTGCATACATTAATGACTCTGTAAAACTTATTGGATTGAGCAACTAAGACCCTCCATTAACTAAACAAAACTCTTCAGGATTTACGGTAAACCACTAGAAAAAACGGCAAACTTGTCTGATACAGAGGCCCGCCCTAACGCCA
>CAYONK010000513.1:0-3813 GCA_964405285.1 uncultured Ardenticatenaceae bacterium | reverse complement strand
GTTCGCCAGAGCCAGACCTGCCCAAAGGGAGGGGTCTGGCTCTGGTCTTTGTCAGAGGAAATCGCTTTAACTTTTTCCGCTGCCGGATAACCAGGACACACCCAAGAAACCGCGCCTGCTGAAACCCAAACCCAACCGCCAGCCATTCCCTACGGCCGCCAAGCGCCCCCCTCATCATTCCCCCACATAGCGGCGTGAACGCGGCCGCCGTAGCCGTGCAGCGCCAACAAACATTCGGCCGCTTGCGTGGGCGTCAGCGGCATCCCCTCATCTAGCCACCAGCGCACAAACCCCACCTGCGCTGCCGCCAAATAGCGTCCCAGCGCCGCTTGCGGCACACCCGTCTTCGTCTCATTTACCCCCAAAAAAGACAGCATAACCTGTAACTGCCGCTCCACATGGTTGCGCACTAAATCGGCAAAGCCGGGGACGCCCTGCGGCGAGAGCATCACCCGATACACCTCCTGGTATTGGGCAAAATGCTCAAACAAGCCCACCGTTTGGTCAATAGGGCTGCCCATCAATTCGGGTGGGGCGGGCAAGTTAACCTCTAACAAAAGCAGGTCGTTAATTTGCCCGGCCAAATCATATTTGTCTCGGTAATGGCGGTAAAAGGTGGCGCGGTTGATCTGCGCCCGCGTGGTGATGTCTCGCACGGTGATGCTCTCGAACCCTTTTTCCAGGGTGAGGGCGATGAACGCATCCCGAATCAGCCGCAGGGAACGTTGGGCGCGGCTGTCTAACTCCTCATAGTTCTGCATCATAACT
Source organism: uncultured Ardenticatenaceae bacterium (assembly GCA_964405285.1). Classification (GTDB taxonomy): domain Bacteria; phylum Chloroflexota; class Anaerolineae; order Promineifilales; family Promineifilaceae; genus Leptovillus. The sequence continues at coordinate 3,045 of CAYONK010000513.1, read as the reverse complement.
CCTGTTTGTGTTGTTTATGCGACATAGTTGCTCGATTTGTTGTTTGACATTGATAGAGCAGATTTTTACACTGTCTGCGACATAGTGTTGCACACTTTCTGCAACGTAGTGTTGCACAAAGTGGCTGTAAAAAGCAACCCCAACATTTAGTAAGGTCCGGCTCAGGCCATAAGCGCATCATTTTTACTCAACAGACAAACGAACTATGAAATTGACCGAAATTTTTCCCGATGTGTATCAGGTGGGCTTAGGCCCTGTCAACGCTTTTTTGCTGAAAGAAGAGAGGCGTTTGGTGGTGATTGATTGTGGATATGAGAAGAGCGTGGCGGAGATTTTGGCGGCAATTGCGGCCTTGGGGTACGCTCCAACGGCCGTTTCCGACATCATTCTCACCCACTGCCACCCCGACCACGCGGGGGGCCTGGCCGCTCTGCAAACGGCCACAGGCGCGACCATTTGGGCGCATCGGCTAGAGGCCGAAGTTGTGCGCGGGCGCGCCCCGATGATCATCTCGACGCCGTCTCCGGGGATGGTTAGCCAGCTACTCTTTCGCCTTTTTATCAAGGGTGTGCCAGCGTATGTGCCGCCAACCACCATTGCCGAAGAAATAGTGGATGGGCAGATGTTACCGTTTGGCGGGGGATTGCAGGTAATTCATGCGCCGGGGCATAGCGCGGGACACCTCTGCTTCTTGCTGGAGCGGGATGGGGGCCTGCTGTTTGTCGCAGATGCGTGCAGCAATATGGGGCCGCTCTCTTACAGCATTGTTTATGATGATTTTGCCCAGGGGCGGCAGTCGCTGGCAAAGCTGGCCTCTTTTTCTGCCAGGTACAAGGCGGTTTGTTTCGGTCACGGCCGCGTGATTGCTGGCTCCGCTGTGCAAAAATTCAATAATTGGCTCGACAAACAGGCAGGTTGAGGCCATCACTGGATGCCACCAAGCCGACTTATCAAATTCTACCCCTCATTCACAAGGAAACTTATCATGCGTCTTCATACATTAGGCTTTGTCACTCTTTTTTGCTTAGGTTTGTTGCTGGTGTGGCAGGGGATAACGGCCGTGTCCCCCACCCAAGCCGCCCCCACCGCCAACATCATCACCGTCACCACCACCGAAGACAGCTTCTTCCCCGATGGGCTTTGCTCACTGCGTGAAGCGGTCCACAACGCCAACAACAACAGCCAGGCGTTTGGCCTGGCTGGGGAGTGCCCCGCCGGGTCAGCCACCGAAACGGATGTGATTGTGTTGGCAAGCCTCCACACGTATGAACTCACCCTGACCGGAAATGGCAACGATGAGGGCGACCTGGATATTTTCAGCAACGGGCTGCCCCTCGATTTGCGCATCGAATCAGACGGGATGGGTGTCGGATGGGATGAGATGCCCAGGATCAAAATGATGGTAGCCGGGCAGCGCGTGTTCGAACTCCACCCCGATGCGCGGGTGGAGTTCGCAAGGATCTCCATTCGGGACGGGAATGGTGTCAATGCGGGGGGCGGCATCTGGCACGGCGGGGCGTATCTGGGGCTGATCCAGTGTTTGGTGAGAGAAAATTCGGCCGATACCGGCGGCGGCATCTACAACAACGGCGGCGAGTTGTATATGCAGGGCGGCGACATTGTTTCCAACACCGCCAATGCCGGTGGCGGCATCTATAATGATAACGGCATCGTCGTTCTCAACAGTGCGGCGATGGGCGGAAACATCGGCGCCCTGGGGGGCGGCGGCATTTTGAACGCCGGCCCCCAGGCCCGTCTGACCCTCACCGACAGTGTCCTGGTTGGCAACCGCACCAGCCAGTACGGGGGAGGAATTGGCAACAGCGAGGGAACAGTTCTGATCAACGGGCAATCGTTTTTGGAAGGCAACGAGGCCGATCTGGGTGGCGGGGGCGCCGCCAATCTCGACGGCGCCCTGATCCTGACAGACAGCATGGTCTCTTTCAATGACAGCAACATCGGCGGCGGCCTGTACAATTGGGGGATCAGCGGCTCAACAGCAGCGATGACCGTCACCCACAGCATCATCCGCAACAACACGACAGACGGGAGTGGCGCAGGCATTGCCAACCACGACGGGCGCCTGCACGTCAGCGACACGACCATTCATGACAACATCGGAGACGTGCCCGGCGATGGGACGGGCTACGGGGGTGGCGTGTTCGCCTTTGCCCAGCACTACACCACCACCACGACCATTCACGCGGCCACCCTGTTCAACAATCACCACGACTATGGCGGCGGTATCGCGGTTTGGGAGACAAGTTTGGTGGGTGGAGCCAAAGCGTTTACCCGGATCACCGCGACCGAAATCCGCAACAATTCGGCCATTACGGGGGCGGGCGTATACACGCGCGGCAGGCAGACCCTGATCGCCGCAAACAGCGCCATTATCCTGAACCATGCGACCCAGAGAGGCGGCGGCGTCGCCGTGAGAGGCAATGCGCTAGACCAGCAAACGATTCTGGACAATAGCATCGTGCGCGCCAACAACGCGGGAGGCGGAGGCGGCATTGACCTGGTTGGCGGAGGGGGGGTGACGATCCGCAACCAAACGCAAATCAACCTGAATCAGGCAGCGACGGGCGGCGGGATTTCTAATCTGCTTTCCAGCTTGTTCATCAGCAACAGCACCGTGCAGGGGAATGCGGCTTCCGGCGTAGGCGGGGGCTTCTATACCTCCAACGATGCCGCCACCGAGGTGAGAGATAGCCTCGTTTCCGACAACATCGCCAATGCCGGAGGCGGCTTCTACACGACAGATAACAGCCGTCTGACGGTTCGCAACAGCCACCTGCTTGGCAACCGCGCGATAGACGGGCACGGGGGCGGGATTTTTCAAATGTTTGCCGCGCTCCACCTGCTGGTTGAGGAAAGTTATCTGGCCGAAAACAGCGCCACCGATTCGGGTGGCGGGATTTACAGCGAAGGTTCGACCGAAATTAGCCAGAGCCTGATCGCCAACAACACGGCCGGCCTTGATGGCGGCGGCTACTACGCCACCACTCCCGGCTCTGACTGCGCGGCAACGCCCCTCTCCCTCGT
>CAYONK010000512.1:0-3817 GCA_964405285.1 uncultured Ardenticatenaceae bacterium | reverse complement strand
TTCCGGTCGTTGTGTCCAGCTTCCAAACTTCAGGGGTGCTGGCGCTGGCCGAAGCGACAATGCCGCCTAAGACGTACATGTCTGTGCCAATGGCAACGACCTGGTACTGGCTGCGGGCGGTGTAACCGCCATTCGCCGGGATGTTAGACCAGGTATTGGCGGCGATGTCATAGACGTAGGTAACGGCCGTGCTCGCCCCGCCTGGGATATAGATCTTGTTGTTGATCTCGATGGCGTCAATGGAATCAATGGTCACCGGGATGGGGGCCATTGTGTCCCAAGTATTGGTCGCTGTGTTGTAACGATAGTTAGTGCTGGTCGGGACATTGGCCGCGCCGTCACTGGTACCGCCCATCACGTAGACATAGCCATTTTGGTCCGCAACCACCGCGCTAAAGACGCGGCCCGAAGGCAAGGGAGCCATTGTCTCCCAGTTCGTGCCAATGTCTTCCGGCTTGGGCGTGACTTCGATGGAGAAGGCGGGGGTAAAGCCGCCATCCTGCTCGCGCAGCTCGAAGGTCAGGCTGATGGCGCCGCTGTTGCCCAGCGTCAGCATTTGCGTGGCGGTCTGGCCGAACGGCACAGTCTGATCCATCGAGGTGGGGTCTACGTCCAGGCAGGGTTGCAGCCAGCGCAGCGCAAAATCTTGCGTGGTGGTCTGCTGCCCAACCAGGGGAACACCGGTGGCCGTGGCGCTGATGTGGTCTGGCGCGTTGGCCGTGACGGTGACCGGGCTATAGCTTTCATCCAGGTAGATGTAGTAGTAGCCATTGGCGTCGGCGGTGCGCGTCCAGGTGTTGGCCCCGCTGGTGATGACGATTTCCGCTCCGGCGGCCGGGAAGGGGTTGTTGTCGCAGTAGCCCTGGCTTTGGACCACGCCTTCCAACAAGCCCACCGTTGGCGAAGGAGTGACGTTCATGATCGCCGTAATAGGATCAGGATTATAAAGCGTATCATCCGTCAGGGTGACATAGGCGATATATTGTCCCGGTTCGTTCACCGCCGAGGCGTCGAAGGAGAGGGTGGCCGTTACACTTTCGCCGGCCGCCAAAAAGCCGCTGCTAGTGTCAATTTCCAGCCAGTCGCCGCCTTCAATGGTAATCTCAACCTGGTCAACCTGGTACCACCAGTTCCAACCGGGCGAGAAGTAATGGAAACGAATGTAGCTGTCGGCCGAACCCAGATGCGAGTTCAAGCTAATGGAAACAGGCATACCAGGGCCGGTCGCGCTCTGGCTGGTATTCCAGGATTGCAAATTGGTCCAGGTAGCGCCATCATCTGTGCTAATGTCCACAGCCGCAAAGGCGGTCGCGCCCAAGTGCTGGTAGGAAAGTATGAAGTCCAGATGGGCGGAGTCGGCGCCGCTCAAATCGAGTTTGGGCGAAATGAGGGCGGTGTTCATGGTGGTACCGTTGCCGCAGCGATCCGAGTCGGCGTTGGCTGAGAAACCAACCCCGCCGGCATAGTTGGGCCGGCCGCTCGGAACCTGATCGTTGCGCTGCCAGACACAGTTGCCGCCATAATTGACCACGCTCCAACCATTGGGCGGGAAAGCGCCTTCAAAATGCTCTTCCACCGTGTTGAGAACTTCAGCGGTGAAGTTTAGACCGCCGCTGCCGGTATTGCTCAGCTCCACTTCAGCGGTGGTCATCAAACCAAACTCGACAGTTACCTCCACCGGTTCGGGCGCGTGAACCAGGAAACCGGATCCCAGGTTGAAATCCTGTCCCACTGTTCCATTGGCGACCACGCTCACCGATTGGATGTCCGGGCTATACCCTGGCAGCGTGGCGGTGAAGACCTGCGAACCAGCCGGGGAGAAGATGGTGTAGAAAGCGTCGTCTACATTCGGGTCCAGCGGGGTGTCCACAGTGACCACGGCAGCAGAGTCGCTAGAAACCAGCGCCCCTACTAACGGGCTGTTGGTGTCTGCGTCATACACATTACCGACAACCAGGCCGCCAGCGGCCGGAGCGCAGCCTGCGTCACCAGCAATCGCTACCCGGTCTATGTACCAACCGGGGAAATTGACGCTGCTGTCCGACGTAAAGCGCCAGCGCAACTGCACATTCGTGCCAGCGGCCGCCGAAACATCATAGGTCAGTTCGCGCCAGCCCTCAACAACCGTTGGGCTGGGCGGATTTTGCCACATGACCTGCCACGCACCGCCATCAATGCTCACTTCGGCAAACGCCCGATCCCATCCATGGTGCTCAATGTGATTGGCCTGATACCAGCGGGCAAAGAGCGTCGTTCCCGGCGTCACGCCGCTCAGGTCAATCACCGGAGAAGTCAAAGTTTCGTTGGCGCTGTTATTGTAATTGCCGGTCAAGTTGGTTCCCCAGCAATTCGTCCCTTCAGCGCAACCAGCAGGCCAGGCAGTAGGTTGACCCCACTGCCACGGCGCCGGCGCCGCGCCGGACAGGGTGTAGCCGCCATTGCTCGCCTGGAAGTTCTCGTAGTAGAGGTAATCGAGGCCATAGCCGGGAGCCAGGCAGGCCACTGCATCCACATCCAACTCGAAATCTTCGGTGACGTTGCTGTTAAACGGTCCGACCTCGCGATCTTCCGCCAGGTAGCCATTGACAAACGCTTCGACCGTGAAGTCGTAGGCCGCGCCGCCGGGCAGGGTGATGCTGTACGCGCCCGTCTCCGGATCGGTCCAGAAGGGGCTGCCGGGCACGCCCGCCACGCTGATCTTGGCATAGAGCGGCCAACCGGTGTTGGCGTCTGTCACCACACCGCTGACGGCGTAGCTGGGCGCGGGATCGAGTGCAATGTTCTGCGTCGTCACCGTGCCGGAGACGACGGCCACGTTGGTGATGGTGGCGGGCAGGTAGCCAAAGGCGCTGGCTGTCATGGTGTAGACGCCTTCGGGGGCGAAGCTGATGACATACTCACCGGCCGCATTGGTGGTGGCGGTTTTGGTGGTGGTGATGTCCAGGGTAGCCGCGATGCTGGCCCCGGCCACCGGCGCGCTGGAACCGCTGTCCGTCACGGTACCTTCGATGGTGCCGGACGGCCCGCAGAGCGCCTGCGCCTGCTGCACGGCCTCTAACACGTCAATCTCGCCCCAACCCGTGGCGTAGTTGGGCACATCGCCCGGTCCCGGAGGTGGTGTGCCACCGCTGTTGTAAGGTACCGGTCTGGCTGATTGTTCGATGATCGTTTCGGTGGTGGCGTAATCGCCAATCAAACAGCCGGCCGCTTCCCAGATCAGGGCAATCATGCCGGTGACGTGCGGCGCAGACATGGACGTGCCTGTCCAACCGGAGCTTTGATAGGCGGAATCGCTGGAAGGCACGCTAGAACGGATGCTGACACCGGGAGCGATGACCTGCGGTTTCAGGTTGGCGAAACCGGGCTGCGGGTTTACCGTGTCCGGGTTGTCCGTCGGACCCCAATTGGAATGGGGGGCATACAGGCCATTGCTGGTGCCGCTAGAACCGACGCCGGTCACGTTGCCATAACGGGCAGGGTTGCCGACGGTGTTCAGCCCTGGCGGTGAGGAATAACCGCAGTTGCTGGCGTTGCCGTTGGAAAACACAGGATACACGCCGGCGGCGTGCCAGGCATCTACCACGCCCTGGTACCAATCATTATAGGTTTGCTGGCAGTTGCCCCAGGAGTTGTTGACCGCGTAGGGGCGCATGTTGGGGTCGGCGCTACCGGGATTGCCGATGGCATAAGGCGCAGCAATCCATTGGGCGCAAGACAGCAAAGCGGTCGAGGGGCAGCTTGAGGTCAGGCAACCGCGGCAGGCGATCCATTCCGCCTCGGGAGCGACACCGATCTCGTTGGCCCCGCCATCGTAGCC
>CAYONK010000511.1:0-3830 GCA_964405285.1 uncultured Ardenticatenaceae bacterium | reverse complement strand
GCTGGTCAGCCTGCTGCAACCCGCCTGGAATTCGGCGTCCGCCTCCCTGCTCGGCGCGTTGCTGGCGATGGCCTTCGCCCTGCCCATCGCCATCCTGGTCGTGCGGCAGCCGGGCAAACTGAGCCGCTTCTTCGAGGGAGTCAGCTACGCCAGCTTCGCCCTGCCGGGCATTGTCGTCGCTCTGGCCTTCGTCTTTTTTGGAACCCGATACGCCCCCTCGCTTTACCAGACGCTGCCGATGCTGTTGGCCGCCTATATCATCCTCTTCATCCCGCAGGCGGTGGGGGCACAGCGCAGTTCGCTGCTGCAACTGCCGCGCAGTTTGGAAGAGGCGGGGCGCAGTTTGGGGAAACGGCCGTTGGCCGTCTTCACCGCCATCACCCTGCCCCTGGTGCGGCCGGGCATCCTGGCCGGGGGCGCGCTGGTCTTCCTGACCACCATGAAGGAGCTGCCCGCCACCCTCATCCTCAGCCCGCTCGGCTACAGCACCCTCTCGGCGCAAATCTGGAGCAACATCAGCGAAGCCTTCTTCGCCCGCGCCGCCGCGCCGACGCTGCTCTTACTGCTGCTGTCGTCGGTTCCCCTGGCAATTTTGACCCTGCGCGACAAGTGATTTAGGAATTTATTACAAAGAAACAAAGGGACAAAGGAACAAAGGTTTTTCTTTGTCTCTTTGTTCCTTTGTCCTTTTGTATAAAAAATGTCCCCCACTGTACTCTGTCGGAATTTAACGAAATCTTTTGGCGCTCTGACCGTCGTGGATGACGTGTCGTTTAGCGTGGCAAAGGGGCAGATTTTGGCCCTGCTCGGCCCAAGCGGCTGCGGCAAGACGACGACGCTGCGCCTCATCGCCGGGTTTGAGCAGCTAGACGATGGCGTGATTGTGATTGATGGGGAGGAAGTGGCCAACGGCCGTTTCCATCTCCCCCCGGAAAAGCGACGCGCCGGCATGGTCTTCCAGGATTACGCCATCTTCCCCCACCTCAGCGTGGCCGACAACGTCGGCTTTGGCCTGCCGCGTGGCAAAGGGCGCGCGGCGCGGGTCGCCGAGATGCTGGACTTCGTTGGCCTGACCGACCTGGGGGGGCGAATGCCCCACGAGTTATCGGGCGGGCAGCAGCAGCGGGTGGCGCTGGCCCGCGCCCTGGCCCCGGAACCGGCCGTGCTGCTGCTGGATGAACCCTTCTCCAACCTGGACGCCGCGCTGCGGACCAGCGTGCGCCAGGAGGTGCGGGAGTTGTTGAAAAAGAGTGGGACAACGGCCGTTTTCGTCACCCACGACCAGGAAGAGGCGTTGTACATTGGCGATCTGGTGGCAGTGATGAATGGGGGGCGGCTGGAGCAAGTTGGCCTGGCGGAGACGGTGTACCACGCGCCGCGCAGCCGCTTTGTGGCCGAGTTTTTGGGGCAGACCGATTTTCTGCCCGGCGTAGCGACGGCGGCGGGGATTGAGTCATCGCTGGGCTTTATGCCGTTGGAACATCATTTATCGCCGGGAACGGTCGTTGAGCTAGTAGTGCGCCCCGACGACGTGAAGCTAGAAGAGGCCCCCGATGGGGCCAGCCGCATCCTCTCGCGGCAGTTCCAGGGCATTGCCTACCTGTACCGGGTGGCCCTGCCCGATGGCAGCGTGGTGCAAAGCTGGCAGTCGCACCGGATACAGTATGGGGTGGGAACGGCCGTTCACGCCACCATCCGCCCTGGACATACCTTGGGCTGTTTTTGCGGCGGAACGGCCGTTTGAGGGGCGAAACGAAGGGTGAAGATTAGAGATTAGAGATGAACCCATCTCCAATCTCCTGATTGACTGACAAAACTTATCTAACCGCGGAGAACGCAGAGAGCGCGGAGGCTGTACCAGAGAAAATCTCCGCGTCCTCGGCGCTCTCCGCGGTGAAAATCTGAGATTTGTCAAACAACCAGCTAATCTCCAACCTCCAATCTCCTAATAATCATCATACCCATCATCATCGTCAAAATCGTAGTCGCCGAAATCCTCGTCGTCATCGAAATCTTCGTCGTCGAAATCATCCTCATCCACCCAACTCAGCTTCAGCGGACGTACCTGGATGACTTCCAGTTCCGCTTCGCACTCCTCGCAGACCAAAAACGCGCCCAATTCAGGGGCTGACGTAAAACGAATCGTCGTCTGACAAGCCGGACATCTTGCTGATATTATGGTTGCCATGTGCGTTTCACCTCATCTGCCGCTGCGCCAGAATTATGCCTGACAGCCAGGCAGCGCCGCGCTCTTTGATGGGCATATTATGCCTAAAATTGAGCGCGTTGTGAAGTGGTGGCTGGTGGCTGGTGGCTGGTGGCTGGTGACTGGCAATCTCCAATCCCTGCTCCCCTGCTCTACTCCCCCACCACACTAATCAACGGCCGTTCCCCCTCCCCCGCCACAATCAGCAAATCGCGGTATGCCCCTGGGTCGCTCTGCCATTGCAGGCTAAAGGTCCAGCCCTGCCACTGCCAGACGCCCACGCGCCGCCCGGAGCCATCGGCCGCCTCGGTAATGACGATGAGTTCCTCCACCCCATCGCCATCCACATCCGCCAGCGCCAATTCCAGGATGGGGTCCACCACCGGCCGGCCGCCCCAGAGCAGTACGTATTCGCCGCCGCGATGACCGACGATGTAGGGTTGGCTGCGCTCATAACCCGCCTCGTCGAAGCGCCAGAGGGCCAGCATGATCTCATAACGGCCGTCGTCGTTCGGGTCGCCCAGGGCCACATCTACAATGCGCCAATCGGGTGGGGTACGCCAAACGGCCGTTTCTCCCTCATAGACCACCACACTTTCCCCCTCACGCCGGATCGTCTCCGGCACGCCATCCCCCGTCAGGTCAATCTGCCCGGCGAAAAATCGGGGCGATTGGTCCGTCGGCGGCGCGTCTACCCGTTCACAGGCCAGCGGGTCACAGGCAAAGCCCAGGCGCGACGGCGGGGGGAGGATGCGGGCGAAAAGGAAAACGGCCGTTTCCGGCGACATCAATCGCGGCTGCGGCCCGGTGCGCAAGGGCAACACCTGCGCCGCCCGCAAGCCTCCCCCATCAAACAAGGCGCGGATCGCCACCCCCTGCCCCGTCTCCGGCCCCGCTTGGTCAAAGACAAAATTACCCACGCTGTAGGCCACCACCCGCCCATCAACCAGGGCGATGGGTTGAACCACATGCGGATGATGGCCGATGATCAGGTCTGCCCCGGCGTCCAGCATCGCCTGGGCGATGCGCTCCTGCGCCGGGTCGGGCCGCGTCTGGTACTCATAACCCCAATGGATCGAGACGATCACCGCGTCAGCCGATTCCTGCGCAGCGCGGATAGCGGCCGGGCCAATGGCGGCGTCCCAGGAGAGGGGGCAGGGGAGATGGGGGGCGGGGGAGCAGGGGAGAGTGAGGATGGCGTTGAAGGCGAGGAAGGCGAGGCGAGCGTTATTGACTATGCGAATGTACGGCGCGATGGGGGCATCATTGTGCAGGCCGATGGGGGTGATTCCGGCGCGTTGCAGGGCAACGGCCGTTTCCGCCAGCCCCCCCACCCCACCATCCAGACTGTGATTGTTCGCCAGCCCCATGATATTGAACCCGGCGGCGCGGAGTTGGAAAACGGCCGTTTCCGGCATCAACAACAAAATCGGCTCCGCCGGGTCCGCCTGTTCCCAGTTCTCCGTTCCTCGTTCCCCGGTCCCCGTTATCACCCCTTCCAGATTGCCCAACACCAAATCCGCCCCGCGCAGCCAGGGGGCGACCGCGCCGAGCGGGTCCGGCTGGTCGGCGACGCCGCGCCCCAACAGCGCGTCGCCGACGGCGATCAGACTGACCAACGTTT
>CAYONK010000510.1:0-3836 GCA_964405285.1 uncultured Ardenticatenaceae bacterium | reverse complement strand
GGTCGCCCCTGGCGCGTCGGCCTCAACCACCCCCGGCAAGCGAGCGGCGCGCCGCTGACCACCTTAGCCGTCAGCCAGCAGGCGGCGGCCACCTCCGGCGATTACCAACACAGCTTCACCCAAGATTTTCGCCAACACCACATCCTCGACCCGCGCACCGGGTTATCACCCACAGACCTGGCCAGCGCCACCGTCCTGGCCCCCACCGCCGCTGACGCCGATGCTCTCAGCACTGCTTTGCTGGTCCTGGGAAGCGCCGCCGGGCTGGCTCTGCTGGCCCGCCTGCCCCACGTGGAGGCTCTGGTGGTGACGAAAGAGATGGAAATCCGGCAGACGGCCGGTTTCCCCCGCATAAGTTAGAGACCGGACGCCCGCCGCCGGTAAATTGGAGATTCCCAATGTCAGAAACTGCCTCTGCGACGCCTATTGACGCAGCGATTATGGAGATGGAAACGGCCGTTACCCGCGCCCGCCAAAAAGACGACCCCACTCGCCTCATCCCTGCCCTCATCCAGCTAGGGCAGGTCTACCTGGACAGCGGCAACGTGCCCAAAGCCCTCACCCAATACGAAGAGGCGCTCGCTCTGGCCCAGGCTGAAAAAGAAGAACTGCTCGAAGCCCGGCTCTGGGGTTACAAAGGCATCTGCCTCAAGCGTCTGGGCAACACCCACTTCGCCCAAATCGCCCTCTACAAATCCCACAATATGGCCCAGGCCCTCCAGCACGAACCACTGCTGATTGACGCCCTCACCCAAATCGGCGCGCTGCAATTAGAGATGGGCCAGGCTACCAAAGCGATCTCCCGCCTGGAACAGGCGTATGGTATCGCCCTCAACATCGGCGACCCACTGCGGGCGATGAATCTGGCGGGCAAAATCGGCGACATCTTTTTCCGAATGGAGTCGTTGGAAAAGGCGATGGAGTATTACGCCGCCGCCTGGCAGACCGCGCAGCGGCTCGGCCAACCGGCCAGCGAATGCGTCCACCTGCTCAACATGGGCAACGTCCTGCTGCTCAACCAGGAGTATGAGGGGGCCAGAGAGCAGTATGAACTGGCGTTGAATCTGGCCGCCGAACTGAGCAATCCGGCCGCCGAAATTAGCGCCCTCAACAGCCTGATGCGCGTCAGCCTGGCCGATGACCAGTTGAGCATGGCCCTGCTCTATGGCGAACAGGCCATCCGCCTGGCGCGAGAGACGGCCGATTCCGCCGGTGAGATCGGCAACATCCACTTGCTGACGAGCTATCTCCTAGAAAAAGGGCAGGCGCGCCGGGCCATCCCCCATTTGCAACGTGGCGTCGAAATTGCCGAGAGCAGCGAGGATTGGCAGTGGCAAATAACGATGCTCAGTCAGCTTGGGTTCGCCTCCTACACGTTAGAGAAGCTCGACGAAGCGCTGGCCGCTTACGAAGTCGCCTTGAAACGGGCCAGACAGTTGCAGGATAAAGTGGCGAGCGGGCAGATTTACGGCCGTCTTAGCGCCGTCCTGGCCGAACAAGGGCAGCTGACCGAGGCCATCACCGCCGCCAGGCAGGCGATAGACCTGGGGCGAGAATTGGAAGACGCCGCCCTGGTCAGCGAGCAGCAGATGATGCTGGCCTTCGCCTACCGCGACTTAGGGGACGTAGACCAGGCGCGGGCTTGCTGCCTGGAGGCCATCGCCACCTACCGGGACTCAGGCGATGAGGCGTTGTTGGCCCAGGCGGAATTGTTGCTGGCTGAGTTGTAGTGTTTCGCTCCATAAATCAATCCGCAGATTTCGCAGATTCGCGCAGATTAAGCAGAAAAGGGTCTTTCGGATCTCGTGGGGTTTTAAGCGTGTCATGCTGAACGAAGTGAAGCATCCCAGAGGCGTCGGGATTCTTCGCTTCGCTCAGAATGACAAGACCCCACGAAATCCTGAAGAGCCGTAGAAAAATCTGTGGAATCTGCGTGAATCTGCGGATAAATGCTTATTCCCGATAATGTCTAGTATTGGGACGTAGATCTCGCGCGCCGCTGCATTGTCGTGTTGAACGAAGACTGCGGGGCGAAGCACCCCACTTAGCCAGAGTCCAAGAGCTATCCTCCGAAAAAAAACCGCAGATTTCGCAGATTCACGCAGATTTTTACTCTGGAAACTTCGCGTCTTCGCGCGACTTTTTTCGGGAGATTCAAGATTAGCTGGCGTTGGTCGAGGAAGTGTTTACCAACTCCTGACGCAAAGCGCAGATACTGGTACAATATGGCTTGATTTTCCTCGTACATTTAAGAAAACCATGTCATGCTGTGGCCCTCCGAAGCATCCCCATAACGATAACCACCAGGATGCTTCGCTCCGTTCAACATGACGAGGCGATAAGTAATTGCAGACCAGACCACTATGAACCTACAACCCACTTATATCCAACGTTACGAAACCCCGGCTCGCGTTGCGGATGCGTTGGCGCTGCTGGCCAAATACGGCCGTTTTGCCCGCATCGTCGCCGGGGGCACAGACCTCTTACTGGAGATGGAGCGCGGCCAGCGGCGCGACATCAATGTGCTGATTGACGTGACCCGCATCCCCGGCCTCAACCAGATCAGCCAGGACGCGCAAGGCCACATCCACCTCGGCCCGCTGGTGACGCACAATCAAGTCGTCGCCTCCCCGCTCATCGTCGCCCACGCCCTGCCGCTGGCCCAGGCCAGTTGGGAAGTGGCCTCGCCGCAGCTACGCAACCGGGGGACCATCGCCGGTAATCTGGTCACCGGCAGCCCGGCCAACGACACCATCACCCCGCTCTGGGCGTTGGGCGCGAAGTTGACCCTGGCCTCGCAGAAGCGGGGGCAGCGCGTCGTGCCGCTGGCCGAGTTTTACACCGGCGTGCGCCGCACCGTGATGGAGCCAGATGAAATGCTGCTGGACATCAGCTTCCCGCCGATGGCCGAAAGCGCGCGCGGCGTTTTTGTGAAGTTGGGCTTGCGCCGGGCGCAGGCTATCTCGGTCGTCCATCTGGCCCTCATTCTCGATTTTGCCGCCGATGGGCAGACGGTGGCGCGGGCAGCCATCACCCAGGGCAGCGTCGCCCCGACCATCATCCCCTCCCCGGCCGCCGAAGCTTATTTGCGCGGCAAGCAGTTGACCGATGAGACTATCGCCGAAGCGGCCCGGTTGGCCGCCGCCGCCGCCAAACCGATTGACGATGTGCGCGGTCCGGCCGCCTATCGCACGGAGATGGTGCGCATATTGACAAAGCGGGCGCTGACGGCGCTACGCGACGGCGCGGAGCGAGACAATTGGCCGCAAAACCCGGCGATGCTCTGGGGCGAGACGGGCGGCCTCTACCCGGCGGGCGAGCAGTTTGCCGCTTCGCACGGCCCGGATACGCCGATTGTAGCGCGGGTGAATGGCAGGGAGATAACGGCCGTTAACGGCCTCCACAAAACCCTCCTCCATTGGCTGCGCGACGAAGGCTTCCTCACCGGCAGCAAAGAGGGCTGCGCCGAAGGAGAATGCGGCGCCTGCACCATCATCCTCGATGGCATGGCGGTGATGTCTTGCCTGGTCCCCGCGCCGCGGGCGCATGGGGCGGAGATCGTCACCATCGAAGGGCTGGCGGCCAGAGGCGGCGACCAGGGCGATCTGCACCCGCTCCAGCAAGCCTTCATTGAGACAGGCGCGGTGCAGTGCGGCTACTGCATCCCCGGCTTCGTGATGGCCGGGGCCAAGCTGCTGCAGGAAAACAACGCGCCGGAGCTGGCGCACATCCAGCAGGCGTACAGCGGGAATTTGTGCCGCTGTACGGGATATTACAAGATTATCGAAGCGGTTGAGCGGGCGGCGGCGGTAGTCAGTGAGCAGTGAGCAGTGTTC
>CAYONK010000509.1:1985-3853 GCA_964405285.1 uncultured Ardenticatenaceae bacterium | reverse complement strand
CTTGCTGCTCGGCCAGATTGAACAGCAGGCGCATCGTCTCCTCAGTCATCCGATTCTTGGAATAGTCGAAGAGGATGTCGCCGAAGCGCAGGGAGAATTTGTCGAAGCGGGCTGGATCGGCGGCGAACAAATCGCGCATGTGGCTGGCGGCGATGGCTGATTGGTGTTCCGCCAGGGCGCGCCAGGCGGGGGAATTGGTAAGTTGGGACATGGGCATACTCCTGAATTGTGAATTGTGAATTGTAAACTGTGGATTGTGAATGAGCGGGTTCCGCGGGATGGATGGCGGAGGGGTTGCGTAGATGGCAAAATAGTCAGAGGGATTATAATACCAGATTTTGCCCGACACACACGGGGCGATAAATAGAGATTGGAGATTAGAGATTTGGAGGCTACCCAGGTCTAATCTCCAATCTCCAGTCTCTAATTTCAAGAGGTACACATTATGCAAATGCAAGACGTAAAAGCGCAACTAGAAGAGATGAAAGAAGTAACGCGGCAGAATATGAGGCGGGGAACGGCCGTTTTCAAACGCCAACTCCCCCGCCTGCTGCTGCTCACGGCCGGGGCGATCATCGCCGCCTTCGGCTATTCTATGTTTCAGGTGCCCCACCGCATTGTCTCCGGCGGCCTGAGCGGTATCGGCATCATCATCAACAGCTTCACCGGCTGGCCCGTTGGCCTGATGTTTTGGGTGATGAACATCCCCATGCTCGTCCTCGGCTTCATCCACCTGGGGCGCTGGCGCTTCGTCATCCGCACCCTCTACGCCGTCACCCTCTTCTCCGCCGCCACCGACTGGTTCCAGGTGATGCTGCCATCGTTGATCTCCCCTTACCCGCTCACCGACGATCTTCTGCTCAACGCCATCTACGGCGGCATCATCGGCGGCATTGGCGCGGGCATGCTCTACCGGGCGGGTGGCACGATGGGCGGCACCAGCGTCATCGGCCGGATTATCCAGCGCAAGACGGGGCAGCCCCTCAGCCAGACCTACTTTTTCACCGATGGGGCGATTATCTTCGCGGCCGGCCTCTTTTTTGGTTGGGAATTGGCCCTCTACGGCCTGCTGATGCTCTTCATCAACGGCATGGCCTCTGATTACGTCATGGAAGGCCCCTCCACCACCCGTACGGCGACCATCATCACCGACCATCCAGAGGAGGTCTCCCAGGCGATTATCCAGCAGTTGCAGCGCGGCGTCAGCTTTTGGGAGATTACCGGGGCGTATACCGGGGCCAGGCGTTACATGCTCAACACCACTGTCTACCGTTCCCAGGCGACCGATTTGCGCAATACCGTCGCCGACGCCGATCCCCATGCTTTTGTCACCATCGGCGTCAGCCACCACGCCCTGGGGCAGGGCTTCGCGCCGCTGCGCCGGGGATTGTGATGTTTTGGGAGATTAGAGATTAGAGATTGGACCAATCTCTAATCTCTAATCTCAGTTTTGCAAGTTTTGCGCCGCATGACACCGCTCAAAACGGTGCTATACTTTCTTGCCGATGAAACAATACCTGGACCTACTGCAACACATTCTGGATAACGGCTTGCAAAAAGGGGACCGCACCGGGACCGGCACGCTCAGCGTCTTTGGCTACCAGATGCGCTTCGACCTGGCCGAAGGCTTCCCGGCCGTCACCACCAAGAAGCTCCACCTGCGCTCCATCATCTACGAACTACTCTGGTTCTTGCGTGGCGACACCAACGTGCGCTACCTGCAAGAGAACGGCGTGACGATTTGGGACGAGTGGGCCGACGAGAACGGCGACCTGGGACCGGTGTATGGCTCCCAATGGCGCTCCTGGCCGGCCGGAAACGGCCGTTCCCTAGACCAAATCACCCAACTCATCGCCGGACTGCGGCGC
>CAYONK010000509.1:0-1975 GCA_964405285.1 uncultured Ardenticatenaceae bacterium | reverse complement strand
GCCACATCGTCAGCGCCTGGAACCCGACCGAGGTGGACCAGATGGCCCTGCCCCCCTGCCACTGCCTCTTCCAATTTTGGGTGGGAAACGGCCGTCTCTCCTGCCAACTCTACCAACGCAGCGCCGACGTCTTCCTGGGCGTGCCCTTCAACATCGCCTCCTACGCCCTGCTGACGCAGATGGTCGCTCAGGTGGTTGGCCTGCAACCCGGCGAATTCGTCCACACCTTCGGCGACGCCCATCTCTATCTCAACCACCTGGAGCAGGCGCGGCTGCAACTCTCCCGCCAACCCTACCCCCTGCCCCAGATGCAGCTCAATCCGGCCGTCAGCGACCTCTTCGCCTTCCAATACGACGATTTCCAACTGCTCAATTACCAAAGCCACCCAGCCATCAAAGCGCCTATCGCCGTCTAAATCGTCAATTGTCAATCGTCAATCGTCAATTGCCATGATCATCTCCCTCATCGCCGCTATGGATCGGAACCGTGTGATTGGGGTAAACGGCCGTTTACCCTGGCATCTCCCCGCCGATATGGCCTATTTTGTCAAAATGACTATGGGAAAACCAGTCATCATGGGGCGAAAAACCTACGGATCCATCCCGCCAAAATTCCGCCCCTTGCGCGGGCGGCGCAACATCGTCCTCACCGGCAACCCCGATTACGCCGCGCCCGGCTGCCACATCGCCCACACCATCGAGCAAGCCCTGGCCGCCGCCGCAGACGCCCCAGAAGTCATGGTGATTGGCGGCCAGGCCACCTACCAACAATTCCTCCCTCTGGCCCACCGCCTCTACCTGACCATCATAGAGGCCGAATTCCCCGGCGACGCCCACTTCCCCGCCTACGACCCAACCGCCTGGCCCACCATCCACCACGAAACCCACCAACCCGACGAAAACAACCCCTATCCCTACCAATTCCTCATCCTCGAAAAAATTGACAATTGACCATTGACCATCAACAATTGACCATTACCCATGAACACACTTAACCCCAACATCCCCTCCCCCGAACTTTCCCGGCTGATGACAACGGCCGTTGCCAAACTGCGCGACTACCAGCTCACCCTGCTCACCCCCCAACTCCTGCTGCGCACCTTCCTCGACGACCCCAACGCCGTCGCCCACCAGATTTTGCGCCGCCTGCAAAGCCAGCGCGGCTTCGATTGGGATGATCTCGTGCGCCGCGTCGAGCAAGTGACCCACCTCAACAAAGGGCGCGACGCCAAATTCAACTTCACCGACGACTTCGGCAAAGACCATCCCCTGGCCGACGAAACCCTGATCGTCCTCGACGAAGGGCTGTCCCTGGCCCAATCCCGCGAAGAGCTGAAGGTCAACAGCGGCCACGCCCTGGCCGTCCTCGCCCAGAAAAACGTCACCACCTACGCCATTTTGCAGCGCATCGGCGTCACCACCGAAGCGGTCATCAGCCTGCTGGCGGAGAGCGGAGCCGATGGGATGCCGATCATCTTCGACTACGTGGACGAGGCCAAACAAGGGCGGGCGCAGGCCGTCTACCAGCGCGAAGGGCTGCTCAACGAACTGATCAGCCTGCTCGGCCTGACGCGGCAGCGCCACGTCATCCTGGTCGGGCCAGAAGGAGCGGGCAAGCGCACCCTGGCCTACAGCCTGGCCCAACTGCTGGCCGAGGGCAAAGGGCCGGGCAATTTGCGCTCCCTGGTGGAGATCAACGAATCGGCGCTACTGGAGAATCCGTTGGCGACGATGCGCGTCGCCTTGCGGCGCAGCAGCGGCGGCATTTTGCTCGTGCCGGAGATTGAACGCTACTTCGCCGACCGGCTGCGGACCCGTCTGCCGGAGAACGTGGTGCGCGAACTGCACAAGGCGCTGCTGGGCAACGAGCAGGTGATCATCGGCACGACGACGCCCGGCGTCTATGACCGGCTTGCCGCCGACCCGCTCATCCGCCAGAACACGCAGCGGCTGGACGTGCCGGCCGCGACGAAGG
>CAYONK010000508.1:0-3864 GCA_964405285.1 uncultured Ardenticatenaceae bacterium | reverse complement strand
AAAACCAATTTTATCTGGGGATTATGATTGTAGCGGCCGGCGTGATTCTGCTGTTGGCCAATATCTTTCGCATTGACATTGGCATTTTCTGCTGGCCAATGGCGCTGATTTTGCTCGGCGTTTTCTTGCTGCTGCGACCGCGCATGGTTGACCCGGAGACGACGCTGACGCAAAAATTCCTGGCGGAAATGGAGCGGAGCGGTGATTGGCTGGTGGCCGATGAAGAGATGTGGTACTTTGTCGGCGACGTTGACCTGGACATGAGCGAGGCGACCATTCCTTATGGCGAAACGCGCCTACGCGCCCTCGGTTTTGTCAGCGATATTGAACTGCGTGTGCCGAAAGATGTGGGGCTGGCTGTTTCCTCGGCTGCCTTTGTCAGCGACACAAGTCTGTTTGGTCAAAAGGAAGAGAGCTTTTTGTCGCCGCTGCGTTTTGAGACGGAGAACTATAAGCTCGCGGATCGCAAAATCAGGCTGGATGTGACCAGTTTTGTGAGCGATATTAAAGTGCGGCGCGGTTAATCCCTGGCAACCGTGTCGCCTGAGCAAGGCGCAGGAGCAATTTCGCTTCTGCGCCTTGTTTTTTTTGTAGGTGTTGTGACATTTGTTACTAGAATGGGGCTGCCAATTCGATCTACAATGTTGCTTTATCTAATTGTGCGGGATTGAATTTGGAGGCGTGGCATGAAGCAAGAGTTGGTGCGAGATTGGATGACGAGCCAGGTTGTGACGATTCGGCCGAATACGACATTGCCCCAGGCGCATGAGTTGATGACGCAGAAGAGTGTCCGCCGGTTGCCGGTGCTGAATGATCGAGGTCGTTTGGTGGGGATTATCACCCAGGGAGACGTGCGCGGGGCGGAGCCGTCGCAGGCAACTTCGTTGAGCATGTGGGAGTTGAATTATTTGCTGGCCACGGTGTGCGTCGAGGAGCTTATGACACGCGATCCGGTGACGGTACACGAAGGAGCGACAATCTGCGAAGCGGCCCGGCTGATGTTGGAATATCGGGTCAGCGGCCTGCCGGTGATGAACAGCCAGGGTGAACTGGTCGGTATCATCACTGAATCGGACATCTTCCGCATGGTGGTCCGCCACCAGTGGCAAAAGGGAGAGTTGGCGACGGACAATTGCTAATCGTCAATCGTCAATGGTCAATCGTCAATGGTCAATGGTCAATGGTCAATGAGGAAGGGATTGAGCTGTCTTTCGTGGCCGATGGTGGTTGCCGGGCCGTGACCGGAGAGAACCTGGGTTTCGTCGGGTAAGGGGAGTAATTTCTCGCGGATGGAGCGCAGCAGCAAGTCATGGTCGCCGCCGGGCAGGTCGGTGCGGCCGATGCTGCCCTGGAAGAGCGCGTCGCCGGAGAACAAGACGCCCTGTTCCGGCAGATAAAGGCTGACGTGCCCTGGCGCGTGGCCCGGCGTGTAGAGGACGTGGACGGCTAAACGGCCAATTTGTAAAACTTGCTTGTCCGCCAGCATCTCATCAGGCGGAGGCGGGGCGGGGATGCGGATGTTCCAGAAGGCGGCGCTCATGACGGCCTGTTCCAGCAGGGGGATGGCCTCGGGATGGATATAGATTGGGGCTGCTTTTTCCGCTTTTAGCTCGGCCAGGCCGCCGACGTGGTCGAAGTGGCTGTGGGTGAGCAGGATGTGGCTGAGGGTGTAGCCCCGTTCGTCGAGAGTGGCGGCGAGGGAACGGCCGTTCCACCCCGGATCAATCACCGCCGCTGTCATCGTTTCTGCGCAGGCTAAAATGTAGCAATTGGTCTGGAGAGGTCCCAAAGGGAGCATTAATATCTCAATCATCGGTTAATCAACTCCTTTCTAGTCTGCGTTCATCAGAGAAAATTTGCCCCCAAACAGGCTCAGGTCTGTTGGCAAGGCCCGCTGCGTTTGCCAACCCAGGTACAGGATTTCGACGAAGGCGGCGGCGTTGAGGGCGATGGCGGCGCTGGGCAGCCCCGGCAGCCGGTAGAAGAGACCGACGGCCAGGACAACGGCCGTTATCCCCAAATTAATCCCCATCCCCACATTCACCACCTTCGTCTGTCGCCGGTTGATCAGCAGCCCGCGCAGCCAGGAAATCAGCGTGGTCAGCGCCGGAAACGCCAGGAAGTAGATCAGGCTGGCTTGGGCCAGCGCCCCCACATCTGGCGTCATGTCTTGCACGACGAAGATATAAAAGCCAGCCAGCGGTGAGAGAACAAAGAGGGCCATCAGCCCGGTGAGGACGAGCGTCATGTTCAGGCTGAAGCGGCGTAGCGAGGCGAAGGTGTC
This sequence comes from uncultured Ardenticatenaceae bacterium, assembly GCA_964405285.1. Taxonomy (GTDB): domain Bacteria; phylum Chloroflexota; class Anaerolineae; order Promineifilales; family Promineifilaceae; genus Leptovillus. Next base: position 1,580 of record CAYONK010000508.1, on the reverse strand, counting down.
CTGGCGGCTGCTCAGGGCGATGACCACTTCCGGCAGGGCGAAGGCGGCGGCGCGGGCCATCAACATAATCTGGAAGATGACGGGCCAGGCGGCCAGCGAAGCCACCGGCTGATCCAGCCGAGCCAGGCTGAAGGTGACCAATGGTTGGGCCAGCAAAATGAGTAGTGAAGTGCTGGCCAGTGGCAGATGGAACCAAAACAGTTCCCGGTAGGTCAGCGGCGGGCCGTCGGCGACCGGTGACTCTATGGCCAGATATTGCCGTTGTAGCGGGCGCACGGCGATGGTGGCGTAAATCGCTTCGGCGACGACCCCGGCCATCAAGGCCCACGCGCCGATGATGATACCCGCCCAATGGCTAAACAGGGCCAGACCAACGGCCGTTCCCCCAGAGGCGAGCAGACGAACGGCCGTTCCCCAGGCCACCAGCCCCGTCGCCCCAAAGTGAATCATCACCCCCTGCAAAAAGCGTCGCCAGGCGATAGCGGCCGTCCACAGCGTCATGATCTGCATCCCAGGACGCACCCACTCGGCTACCGCTGGCGGCGCGTCCAACCAGTCCACCACCACCACCTCAAACAGCGGCGTAAAGGCCACCAACGCCGCCACCACCGTCAGGCCAATGGCCCAATGGATAGTAAAACGGCGCACCAGCAAAAAAGAGGCGCGGTCGCGTACCAACGCCGTGGAAGTCGCCAGCAGGTTGATGATTGGGCTTTCAATCGTCACCGAGAGGCTGACGACGATGCCATACGCCGCCAACATGATCACCTCGTCTGGCAGGCGGTTGATGGCTGCGCTGATGATCGGCCCCTCGGCCGTCATTAGCAGCCAACTGGCGAAGAGGGGAAGCCAAAACCAGAAGATCTCTCGCTGTCGCATAGGCGTGGGAGTATAACACGCCGGGGTGATTTCTGTTACAATCGCTGCCACTTGACTACCCACTATTTTTTTGGAGGAACCCTATGCGCAAGAAGGTCGTATTAATCACGGGCGCGGCCGGTGAAATTGGTCAGGCGCTCATCGAAAGTCTGGCCGCCAGCGGCCAAAACCACATCCTCAGCCTGGATTTGCAGCCGATGCCTGCCCAGGCTGCCGGTCTGTTCACCCATATTCAAGGGGATTTGCTGGACCGCAACCTCCTGGCCCGGCTGGTGACGGAATATGATTTCGATATGATCTTTCACCTGGCTGCCCTGCTCTCCACTCGTTCGGAGTTTTCGCCAGAATTGGCCCATCAGGTGAACGTGAATGGCACGCTCTCCTTGCTGCAATTGGCGGCGGAACAGTCGCAGCGGCGGGGTGAGCCGGTGCGGTTTATCTTTCCCAGCTCCATCGCCGTCTATGGGTTGCCGGACCTGGAGACGAAGGCGCGGGATTTTCACGTCCGGGAATGGGATTGGAATTATCCGACGACGATGTATGGCTGTAATAAGTTGTACTGCGAGATGCTGGGCAGCTATTTCAGCACCCATTACCAACAATTGGCCCGCAGCCGGCCGACCATGTTGGACTTCCGCGCGATTCGTTTCCCCGGCCTCATCAGCGCCGTGACGGTGCCTTCGGGCGGCACCAGCGACTTC
>CAYONK010000507.1:0-3865 GCA_964405285.1 uncultured Ardenticatenaceae bacterium | reverse complement strand
CCCCTGGTGCTGGTTGACGGCCAGGTTCTAAGCAGCGGCGGCAAGCTCTCCATGCCGACGGAAGCTGGCATCCGACCATTTCCAGGCAGCGGGAAGCAGCCGCTAAAAGAGCGACGCAACAATTTGCTTTGTTGCTCTTTTTTTGTATAATTCCATCAAATTAGATTGATTCACTTTTGTTTGATGGAGTAGAGCGATGAGCTATGCTGCTGATCTTCCCCTAGAGTTCCTCAAACTGCTGGCCCACGACGTGCGCTGGCAGCTTTTAGCGGCGTTGGCCGAGAGCGACCGGCGGGTGCAGGAGTTGGTAGAAAGGCTGCAACGGCCGCAAAACCTGGTCTCCTACCATCTGCGGCTGCTGCGCGAAGGGCAGGTGGTGCGCGAGCGGCGCAGCAGCGCCGACGGCCGCGATGTGTATTACAGCCTGGACCTGGAGCAGTTGCGCGCGCTGTACCTGGAAAGCGGGCAGACGCTTCATCCGGCGTTGGCTTGCGCTCAGCCGCTCGCTGGTGCGTTAGCGGGAGAGGAGGAGGGGAGGAAACGGCCGTTTCGCGTCCTCTTCCTCTGCACCCACAACAGCGCCCGTTCTCAACTGGCGGAGGGGATTCTGCGGGCCACCGGTGGCGACCTGGTGGAAGTGATCAGCGCCGGGAGCGAGCCGGGCACAGTCCATCCTCTGGCTGTTCGCGCCGCAGCCGCGCTGACGATTGACATTAGCCAGCAACAATCCAGGCATCTAGACGAATTCGCCGGGCAGACCTTCGATTACGTCATCACCGTCTGCGACAAGGTGCGTGAGGCTTGCCCTGTCTTCCCCGGCGACCCCCAACAAATCCACTGGAGTTTTGCCGATCCGGCCGCTGTGACAGGGACGGAAGAAGAAAAATTCCAGGCATTCCTGCAAACAGCCCGCGAACTATCCACCCGCATCAGCTACCTACGCCTGATGATTGAACGTCAATAAGCCAGTGCGAGAGCAAGAAGACCCTCTAGCTCTAGCTCTAGCTCTACCTTCCCACAAAGGAGATGATCACTTGAACAAGATAACAATTTTTGGCGATATTCACGCCAACCTACCGGCATTGGAAGCTGTTTTTGCCGACATGGAAACGCGCCAACTGGATAATCTTTACTGCCTGGGCGATCTGGTAGGCTATGGCGTCTGGCCCAACGAAGTTGTCGCCGCCATCCGCGAACGCGGCATCCCCACCATCATGGGCAACTACGACCAGGGCGTGGGTATAGACAGCGCTGACTGCGGCTGCGCCTACCGCACCCCAGAAGCGCAAGCGCTAGGCGAACGCTCCATCGCCTGGTCCAACGCCCACACCAGCGCCGAAAATAAGGCGTACCTGCGCGGGTTAGTTGCCAGCATCCCTGTGCAGCTAGGCGGCCTGAAGGTTTTGCTGGTACACGGCAGCCCGCGCAAAATCAACGAATACCTTTACGAAGACCGCCCGGAAGCGGGCATGGAACGGTTGTTGGACGCGGCCGGGGTAGATGTCTTGGTTTGCGGCCATACCCATTTGCCCTACCATCGCGTGCTGGGCAGCGGCCGTCACGTCATCAACGCGGGCAGCGTGGGCAAGCCAAAAGATAACGACCCTCGCGCTGGCTACATCACCTTAGCCGCCGAGGGGCGAGAATTGTCTGTCGAATTTATTCGTGTGCCGTATGATGTAGAGAAGGCAGCGCAGGCGATTGAAGCGACCGACATGCCGGACGAATTTGCCGAGATGTTGCGCCAGGGAAAAGGATAAGTGCTACTCCATCAGTCCTTTGGCCAGGGCAAAGCGCACCAGCGCCGCCCGGCTGCGCAGCCCCAGCTTTTCCATCCCCCGCGCCCGGTAGATGTCTACCGTTAAAAATTGTCAATTCTCCAACAGGTCATTCACCCAGGTGTACGCCGCCACCGTGTTGGGCATGCCCAGGGTGGTGACGGCGAGGGTGACGATGTGTTTGATCTCGGCCGGGGTGATGCCCGCTGCCAGGGCGCGGCGGGTGTGGGCGTGGACAGCACCCTCATGCCCCAGGCCGATGGCCAGGGCGAGTTTGATGAGTTGGCGGGATTTGTCATCCAGGGGGCCGTTGTCGTGGCTGGCGGCCGCCAGTTGCTCGTAGGCGGCGGCGATAGCCGGGAATTCGGCCAGGAATTGTTGATGGGCTTTCGGTTTGTCGGTCATAGGGGTCTTATTCTCCGTCAATATTGTCTAGACTCTCGCTTTGAACATAGAAAGCTGCTTCAGATACCATGCGCCAAGTATAACATAAGGTCTCATGCGGTTGGCAGGAAAAGCACAACGGCCGTTGCCTTCACGCTGTTGACAATATATTACAGTGTAACTACAATGCCGTTGTGAAACGATTGCGATTCAGTCGGGACCCCATCAAAGCAGAAGCTAATTTACGCAAACATGGCGTCTCATTTGAAGAAGCGCAAACCGTTTTCTACGATGACAATGCTATTGAGTTCTATGATGATGAACATTCTGACTGGGAAGATCGCTTTTTGTTGCTTGGAATCAGCCAAAAACTACGGTTGCTCATCATCTGCCACTGCTATCGCGCTGATGACGGAATAATCCGCCTCATCTCTGCCCGGCAGGCGAACAAACAGGAAGCCTCTTTCTACACCAGGTGATAAGAAATGGAAGAAGAATGGAATCTCGCCACAATGAAGTCTCGCCCCACCCCCTATGCTAAACAGCTAAAAAAGCAGATAACATTGCGCGTCAGCCCAGATGTTATTGATTATTTCAAACAAATGGCTGAGGAAACGGGCATTCCATACCAGAGTTTGATTAACCTCTATCTGCAAGATTGCGTGAATGCGCGCCGCTCGTTACAAATGTCTTGGGAATCTTAGGAAGCATCTAAACATAACTTCCCGTTTTGGCTTGTAGTAACCGCTTTAGCGGTCTGGACGGCTAAAGCCGTTACTACGAACTTATTTCTGGATGATCACTAAGGGTTGATTAAACGCCTCCTCGCAGGAAACTCACGCTTGAAAAGCTAAACATGATTGAGCGTGATGACCACATTGCCCTGTCTGTGGCCGGATTCCATGTAACGGTGGGCAACGGCCGTTTGCGCCAAAGGAAACCGTTTATCCACCAGCGCCCGGACCTTGCCCGCTTCGGCCAGCTCCTTGACCAGCAGCAAGCTGTCCACTTTCTCATTGGCCAGGGCGCAGATGACCTTTTGGCGGCTAAAGAGGCGCGCGCGGCCCATATCGAACAGCGCGCGGCCCATATCGAACAGCGCCCGCCCCTTAAAGCTGGCAAAAATCAAGACGCCGTCCGGGGTTAGCGAGTTTTTGCAGCGGGCAAAAGAAGTGCGACCCAGGATGTCCAAAATGATGTCGTAGGTCTCGCCGTTCTGGGTGAAATCCTCTCGAACGTAATCAAACACCTGATCCGCGCCCAGCGACCGGACGTATTCCCGGCGCGCCGCGCCGCACACGCCGGTCACGTCAGCCCCGGACGCTTTCGCCAACTGCACCGCCATGCCGCCGGACGCCCCGTTAATCAAAATCCTCTGCCCCGGTTGCAACCCCACTTTTTGCAGCAAACTGACCGCCATGATAGCCCCATAGGGCAGGGTGGCGGCTTCGTCGTAAGAGAGATTGGTCGGTTTGAGCGCCACGGAGCCATTTTCAGGCAGGCAGATATATTCGGCATTGGCGCCCATCTTCATGCCGACGTAGGCAAAGATTTCGTCACCCGGTTTGAACTTCGTCACGCGGCTGCCCACCGCCGCCACTTCCCCGGCCAGTTCGCTGCCCAGAACGTTGACTTTGGGCCTGTTCCAGCCAAAGGAAAGCCGCGCCGGGAAGTAGAGCAGGGCGGGCATGTTGAATTCGCTG
>CAYONK010000506.1:0-3875 GCA_964405285.1 uncultured Ardenticatenaceae bacterium | reverse complement strand
CTGAGGATAACGTGCGTTATCTGGAACTGCGTTTTAGCCCGCAAGCGTTGGGGCGCGCCCGCCATTTTGACCTGGGTGAGGTGACGGATTGGGTGATAACGGCCGTTACCCAGGCCAGCCAAGACTACAACATCCAGGTGGGTCTCATCATCAGCCTGGTTCGCCATGAGCCGCTAGAGCAAGCCTGGCAGGTTGCCCGCATCGCTTTTGACCGGGTGGGCAAAGGCATTATGGGCATTGATCTGGCTGGCGACGAGGTGAACTTCCCTTCCGGCCCCTTCATGCCCATCTTCAAAACTGCCAAAGAATTAGGGTTAGGCGTCACAATTCACGCTGGCGAATGGACCGGCGCGGAAGGCGTGCGCCAGGCGATCAACGACCTGTACGCCGACCGTGTCGGGCATGGCGTGCGGGCGATGGAGAATTCTTCGGTGCTGCGGCTGATCCGTGAACGTAACGTCGCCCTGGAAGTGTGCCTGACCAGCAATTTACAGACGGGCGTTGTCTACACCGTCAGCCATCACCCGCTCGCCGACATGCTAGACCTGAAGCTTCTGGCGACGCTGAACACCGACGATCCCGGCGTCAGCGGCATTTCTCTGACGGATGAATATGAGCTGGCGACAAGGTCGTTGAGCCTGACGTATAGCTGCCTGCGCCAGCTTACCTTAAACGCGGCGTCGGTGGCTTTTTTGCCGGAAAACGGCCGTTCTCAACTTAGCCACACCTTCGAGCAACTGCTCCCCCCGGAACCTCCCGCCTGACGGCCCCTGTGGGCTGGCACATTTCAGACGTTTTGCCGCGAAGAGCGCGGAGGACGCCGAGATTTTCCCTGGCGTCCTCCGCGCTCTTCGCGTTTTACGCAGCCCCGCGTTTTGCGCGGCCCAATTGTTTTGCTTCTGTTCTTGCTAAAATTAGCTGACCCTATCTGGACTGAACCACAGAAGGCATGGAGAGGTGACCGGAGAAATCTCTGTGTTCTCCAGACCTCCGCGGTTACTGATTTCAAATTAGCTGTTATAAATTGAGCGCAATCCCCGAATACATAGTAGCAAACCCAAACAAGGGCCTTCGAGGAAGCTGAGGCCAGGGGTAGAGCGAGAGGAAGAAGTCTGACTGGACTCCCGCTCTGACACTGGCTCTGGCGATATTCACAGGAGGGTAAGAGATAGGATGATACCAAGTCAAGTGATTGGTGCGCCAAACTTGCCATCGGTCGGTCTGGACGATGACCAAGTGTTGGTGCGACAAGCCCAGGCGAATAAAGAAGCATTCGCCGAACTGTATCAGCGTCACGCAGTGCGCGTTTACCGCTATTTGCTGGCGCGGGTGGGCGATACAGCCGATGCGGAAGACCTGACCTCGCAGACGTTTATGGCGGCGATGGTAGGGCTGCCCCGCTATCATGGCCCGATGCCTTTTGTGGCCTGGCTGCTGGGCATTGCCCGGCACAAGGCGGCCGACCATTTCCGCGCTCGCCGGCCGGAACAAAGTTTGGAAACGGCCGTTCCGCTTTCCGCCAGCAATGACCCGCCCGAAGAGTCTGTCGGCCGGACACTGCAACTGGAAACCGTCGCCCGCAAATTACAGACCATCGCCCCGGACAGGGCCGAAGCCGTCACCCTACGCCTCTTCGCCGGGCTGGAAGTGGCGGAAATCGCCCGCCTGATGGACAAGAATGAAGCTGCGGTGCGTATGTTGGTTTTTCGCGGCCTGCGTGATTTGCAGGCCCAATTAGGCCAGTCGGAGGAGAGTTAACATGAAGAGTGAGGAAAAACTGGCGCAAGAATTGGATGCTTTTGTGACGGCGCAGTTACAGGAACGGCCGTTATCCACCCCGGAAGATGTTCACGATGAGGCAGTGCTGGCCGTTAATCTGCTCAACCTGGCCGCCGCCACAAAGCCGGACCCTGATTTTTTAACCCATTTGGAGGCGCGGCTCGCCCGCGCCGCCAACCCTATGCCAGGCCGCCCGGCCGCTCAGCAGCCATCGGCCTGGCAACAACTTATCATAAAATTAAAGGAAACATTTACCATGAAAAAGACAATGCTTGCAGTAGGGGCATTGGCTGCCCTGCTCGTTGTCGGCTATTTTGCCTTCTCTGCCTGGCAAAACAACGCCGGCCCTATCAACGGTACGATTGCTGAAGTAAGGCCGACAGAAACGGGGGAAACGGCCGTTGTCCAAGACCCCACGCCCGTTGTCAGCACCCCGGAAGTCGTCGCTGTTGTGCCAACAGATGAACCGGTGGAACCTGACGCGCCCTCTACACCGCAGCCCACCCTCGACCCTGCTTCGGCCACACCTCTGCCCGGCCTCAGCAACGCCAGCGGCATTAGCATGGGCATGGGCGGCGGCGGTGATGGCCTCGGCTCTGGCGATGGCCTCGGCATGCTGCCGATAGATGAGATGCCCATGTGGGATCCATTGGGTGAGACAGCTTTTGACCTGGTGGCGACGTTGCCGGAAGAGCCAACGGCCGTTACCGTCTTCGCTCAACCCGGTGAAGGCGTCCTTACGGCTGCCGACGCACCACGTCTGGCCGCCCTCTTCGGCATGGACGGCCCGGTTTATACCGACACCACGCCCCCGGACTTTCCGCCAGACGTTGTTCTCCCGTCAGTCTACTTTATCTTCGATGGCCCGCGTACCCTCTCGGTTCGCAGTGATGGCTTCTACTACTTCGACCAAAGCGCCGCGCCAGATTATTATGCCGAGCAAGCTCCCTACGCTCTGGCCGCGCCGATTGCTGAAACCTTTTTACTGGAAAGAGGCTTGCTAGACTTCCCTTATGAAATGCGGTCCAGCTTCGGCGGCGGCGACGTGGAATTCCGCCGATTTGTAGATGGCCGCGTGGTCAACCTGGCGGAATACTACGTGAGCGTTACCAGCGAAGGGAAAGTGATGGCCGTCTCCGGACAGCCCCTCACTCAACTGACACCGTTGGGCGGCTACCCGCTGCGCAGCGCCGCCGAAGCGTGGCAGCAACTCCTGGCGGATGGTGTGGATTACGAGACTATCTCGTTCATCACTTATCCTGGCCCGGACTGGACACCGCCGGAACAGGAACCCTACGTAGACCCGTATGCCGACCTGTATAAAAGCTGGCAGCGCACCCATAATGAGGGCGACTTGATCACCATCTATCCCTACCTTTCCATCCACGTCTCTGTAGATGGGCAGTCCCCGCCCCGCATCATGGCCGATCAATATCTGCTCGCGGGTAATGATGCTGACCTGTGGGCGATGGCTCCCTACGCCTACCAACAGGTGCGCATCACCGGTGTTGTCCGTCAAAGAGAGACGGTAAAAACCATTGAACTGGCGGATTGGGAACCGGTAGATCAGGAGACTTTCCAATACTTGCCCGGCCTGCCCGGCACAATCCGGCTTGAGGGCGCCGAAGTGCGCTTTGTCTCTGATGGTGGCGAGACCTTTGTCTTAGACCCGGCTCCGGTGGACATCTCAGATGGCGAACGGGTTTACCTGTATGGTTGGCGCACGGCGAATGCGGACGTACAACGCGGCATAAGCTGGCAAAGCCTCGACCGGATCATCGAGTTTGAACCGCTAAACGAAGAGATCATCATCAGCGAGCCAATGCCCTTCGAGCCTTATCGGGTCAATCGGGCCACGATTGAACAGGTAGACCTGGTTTACATCTTTTCGCCCATCTTCGATGACACGTACCGGGTGGTGCAGTTTGTGATTCAGCCAGCCTGGCGCTTCAGTGGCAGCACCGACGCCAATGAGATTATCGAAATCTTTGTCCAGGCTGTGCAGCCGGAATACGTTCAATCAGCGAGTGAGTAGCCTTGTTGGGCGGGCAACCAGACCTGCCCAACTTTCTGCAAAATCACACGACATTTGAGTC
>CAYONK010000505.1:0-3890 GCA_964405285.1 uncultured Ardenticatenaceae bacterium | reverse complement strand
TGGCGAAAATTAAATTCAAGTCGAGAAGGGGGGAGATTTAAGCTCACCCCTTCAGAGAAGAATTCAAAAAACGCCAACACTTATACATGCTCCTTCTGCTATCTATTCCCTAAAAGCCAAGGTATTCAAGAGTCGTTCATAATCCTCTGCTAGACCTGGGAAATTAAACGGCACATATCCTAATGCCATAATATAGCTCTCTCCCTCAATCAGGGTTACATAAGCATGGGAAAATGTCATGTCTTCAAAACTGAGAGCATCACGTCCGGCAACATTCCACATAAACAGGTTGCGTGGGCCAATGTAGACCGGATATATATCTGATAATGTCTCGGCTGTATGGGTATCAAACCATTTTTGTACGCTCAAGTTTTCCTCATTGCGGTGGATTGTGACAAAAATTTCCGGCTTGTGGATACGCTCATCAGCTATGACTGATTCTTCGTACAACGAAATGACCAACAGAGCATCTGGATGTTCATACTCGCGAACAAAGTAGCCGTCAGGGATGGCAAACTGAAAATTGAATTCCTCTGACGTGTAAAATTGTTGGGCGATTGAGGTGCTCACCTCTTTTTCTAATTGGCTGGTGGGAACTTCAAGTTCATTTGATGCAGTTACAGATGTTCGATCATCAGCAGTTACAGTTACGAGAACATTGGCATTTTCACTGATAGTGCATCCAGCAGACAGAATACCCAAAACAATAACAAACAACATACGGTAAAAGCCCATGTGTTTATTGTGGGTTGCTTGCAGTGAATGACTTGAGGATATACTCATATACGTTCTCCATATCAGAATTGTCAATTGGTCCATAGCTAATCTGGATAACCGTGTTTCCATTTTCGATAACAGTCACTTGTCGAGGAATGGGAAACCTATGCTGAAATGAGATTGCTTCATGATTTGATATTCGATTTGGCATCACATTTGTAACATCAAGGTAGACAGGAAAAGTATCAAGCAAGATTGAATTTGTGGAGTGTGAAATGGTCTTCTGTAGCCAATCAGATAGACTTTCTTCTGTGCTTTTTGGGTGAACCACAAGCGATACTTCGGGCAACTCACCACCATGGTTGGCTACTACTGCATCAACAAAGGAAACAACAAAAGGACTATCTGGGTGTTTCCATTCCCTTACTAGTAAGCCGTCGGGGTAAGAAACAGAGAATTTATATTGTGGGTGGCTTATGACTTGCTCGTTATTTTGAAGAATCTCATAATTGGCGTTATCATGGTGTTCCTCAATACTTGCTGGGCAGTACCCAGTACATTGGTTCCAAGATTGATATGCAGTGTTTTCCGAAAGTTCTCCGGCATGTTCTTGAAAGTAGACGGGTACTGATTGTTGATACCAACCACCTTGATCTTGTCTTTGGAAATGCAGATGGGCATTACAATTAGTCCAGCCAGTTGCTCCACTAAATCCTAACCACTGCCCCTGAGATACCTGTTGTCCAGGCCATACCGCTACACCATTATGTAGAAGGTGTAGATAGAGTGTTGCCTTACCATCATAATGATTGATAACAACGTAATTGCCATAATTGGCAAAATCTTGCCCACCACATACATTTGAGTCAGATTTGGTGTGTGCTACTGTCCCTCCCTGTACAGCGTAAATGTAATTATTAGACAGGTTAAAATCATAAGCATATGCCATCATTCCTGTATGTGAGTACGAGCCATTCCAGCCTTGAGTCACAGTCTTCCAGTGCAAATACTGCCATGGCAGATACGTGCCCGAACTGTTTGGTGACGGATTGCCTGGCAGTTGTTCGATATTCCCTGCACCTTTTGCTAAAACAACAAATGTGGTGAGAAACATTCCTGAAAGAAGCATCCCCAAGAATAAAAATTTAGGTATTGATTTTGACATGTACAACTCCTTTGTCTTGCTATTTGAACTACTTGAAAGTTTACAACATCAACTCTTTGAATTGACTATAGCATATGAATGTCACAAGAATGTATCTAGAGTGTCACATTTTTGTAACAGTTAGGTTACAGGTTTGTAAACAAAACCTTCGCAAGGTTATCTCGGATATTTCAGTTATAGACCTACGGGAGTGCCCAACAGTTGGATGAACCCGACCGAACCGCTGCCAGGTTTTGGTTGGGCAAGGTATTGATTTGCGGTTCGGCGGGTTATCCCGGCCGTTAGTCGGCTTGATACAGCTACATAGATCCAATTTACGTCAGGAGGTTATCAAATGTTCAAAGCTCTACCACCAGAGGTTGAGTCTGTAATTCGAGCGTTTCGTGTCTGTGAATTTTCAACGATGGCAAAGGATGGAACACCTGTTACTTGGCCTTTGGGGGCTTATTACCAACCGGAGCACAATCGGTTTTTGCTGACAACTTCAATCGGCCTACCGCAAAAAGCCTTTAATATTCGGCGCAACCCCCACGTTTCACTACTCTTTTCCGATCCAACTGGCAGTGGCCTTGAAAACCCGCCAGCCGTGTTGGTTCAGGGTGACGCCATTGCTCCAGATGAAATCGTCGTATCCGTTGATGGGATCAAGGATTATTGGCGAGAAACTATTTTTAGTCGGCAACCAGCCTCGAAAATGTTTAGCAGCAATGTTTTGATGCGTAAATTAATGGATCAATACTATATGCGCATTCTCATTTCAGTGACGCCAACAGCTTTGTTTTGGTGGCCGAAAGGGGATTTTACGCAGTCTCCCCTACAGGTGGAGGTGGCTCATGTGGGATGATGTTGTGAGGAATTTGGCGGATTTCCCCAATGCAGTCCTGACAGGCACGGACACTGACGGCTATCCGTTTAGTGTGCGTTGTATGCCTCAAATTGACCCATCACAAAAGCTGCTCCGCCTGGAAGATATGGGTCATTTGCCCATTCAGGCGGGGTTAGCTGGTTTGCTGTGCCACTCCCATGATGAATTGTTGTGGGATTTGAAGTCATTTATGGTGCGTGGCAATTTGCGGCAAGATGAACATGGGTGGGTCTTTCAACCAACTCAATTCATTCCAGGTACTGGCATGGGTGGCCCGCTTGAGCCAATGAAACTTATCTTTCGCATGAGAAAAACAGCCAAGCAGTATCTGGAAAAACGGGGTTTAGCGCGTCCTCAAGTTCAATGGCAGGGATTCAGAAGAATATGGGCAGATGTTAAGAAAGGCAACTAAACGGCCGTTACCGACAAGACCATCATGCTAAATCTGAAAGTGGTGGAAGGGAAACGGCCGTTTTCTGCTAAACTATCTGGCAACAGCCAGCGTCGCAGCCAGTTCAGTCAGTCCGCTTCGGCGCAAGGCATTAACAGTTTCATTCAGGCAAGTCGGCAAAGGCGTTGGTCAGGCGTCCCGCCTAACAACGTTTCCAGGCGACGCTGGCGCGATGCCTCGGACGGCTACCTATTTGGTCATTAGCAAATGCCCTGGTCACCCGCGCCAGCGCGCCTGAACCTGGCGTTAGGCAAGTTTAGTTCAGCGAAGATGAGTAATAAAATGGAACTTAACAAGCACTACACAGATTGCTGGTCAGAATTTTATTCAGGGTTAGGTAATGCAAAGAGTTTAGGTGTAGAAATCCGGCAGAGATTTGAGCCACTAGAAACTCTAAGGCCAAAAGTTGACCGAATTGTAAATATTGGCTGCTGGCCTAGAACTTACGGAGATTTTGAACCATTTGCTCTTTTGTGGACTTTAAATGCAATGGAAGTTCAAGTTGTTGAAAAAGACGAAGACCATGTCAGATTAGCTCAAAAAATGATCGATAATTTTCAGAAACAAAATCCATATTGTTTTGCACCTGGTTATATCAACATTCTGCCGCCAAGAGATATGACGAATCCAATTCCTGAACTTCCCAACGATTACTTCGATCTTTCTTTCTGTGCACGTGTTTTAATTCAAAT
>CAYONK010000504.1:0-3902 GCA_964405285.1 uncultured Ardenticatenaceae bacterium | reverse complement strand
ATCACAATTGACAATTGACGATTGACAATTGACCAGTGACAATTCAGCCGGTCAACAGGTCGCCAAGCTCCCTTATCACATAGGTTGGTTGAATCGGCGATTGCGCCAGCATCGCCTCATCGGTCGCCCCGGTGAGGGTGAGGGCGCCGGCCATGCCCGCGTTCAGCCCCATCAGCACATCCGTCTCCAGCCGGTCGCCGGTCATGATGCAGCGGTCTGGCGCGATTTGCAGCAAATTGAGGATCGCCTCGGCCATGTGATGGGAAGGTTTGCCCACCACCGCCTCCACCTTTGTATTGGTGCAGGCTTCGATGGCCGCGATCATCGCCGCCGCGTCCGGTTCGCCGCCGCCGGGCACAGGGCAGTAACGGTCGGCGTTGGTGGCGAAGAAACGCGCCCCGACGCGGATGGCGTCGAAGGCGATTTGCAGCTTGCGATAGGTGAAAGTGCGGTCGAAGCTGGCGATCACCGCCTCAACTTCGCTCGCTTCGTCGCTCAAGCGGAACCCGGCCCGCTCTAGCTCATCGCACAACGATTGCTCCCCTACCACAAAGAGCGTCGCCCCCGGCATCTCCCGCCGCAGAAAATCAGCCATTACGTAGGAGGAATTGATCACGTCCTCGGCCGGGGTAGGCAGCCCCAACTGCGTCAGTCGGGCAGCATATTCCTCTCGCGTGTGCGACGGATTGTTGGACAAAAAGACCGTCCGCTTGCCCATCTCCCGCAGCCGTTCAATCGTCTCCCCGGCCGTCGGCAGCAGCGCCTCCCCCAAATAAACCGTCCCATCCAAATCAAAAATATAAGCGTCGTAAAGTTCCATCATTCATCATTGACCATTGACCATTGACCATTGACAATTCACAATTCGCTTATCCCTTCACCCCACTGCTCGTCGCGCTTTCCACAAAGAAGCGTTGGCCGAAGATAAAAATAATCATCGGCGGCAGAATGGCGATGGCCGCCCCGGCCAAAATCAGATTCGGGCTGTCCGAGGCGCGGCCGCGCAGCACATTCAACGACAGCGTGAGAACGTGATTATCCACGTTGCCGGTGTTGATGACCACCAACGGCCAGAAAAAGCTGTTCCAGGCATACAAGAAGGTGAACGTCGCCAGGGTTGCCAGGGCGGGGGTGCTGGCGGGCAGGAAGATGCGCCACAAAATTTGCAGCCGCGACGCCCCATCAATCAAGGCCGCCTCTTCAATCTCCCTGGGGATGGTGATGAAGAATTGGCGCATGAGGAAGGTGCCGTAGGCGGTGAAAATCCAGGGGATGATCAGCGCCGCCAGCTTGTCCACCCAGCCAATCGTCACCATCAACTGGTAGAGCGGGGTGATCAGCACGACGAACGGGATCATGATCGTGCCAAGGTAGAAGACGAAGAGCTTGTCCCGGCCGGGGAAACGCAGCCGGGCGAAGGCGTAACCGCCCAATACCGAAGTTGTCAACTGTCCCAGGACGACCAAAATCGTGACTAGAGCGGTGTTGGAGAGGCTGCGGTCCATCCCTTGCAGCTCGACCACCTGGCTGTAGTTCTCCGGGTAAGCGGCCAATCGCTCTACCGGGTCGCTGAGGCGCACGTTTTGCAAGGTTTGCCGCGACATATCGGCCGGGTCGGCAAAACGGCCGAGCGCCGTCTGCCCAATTTGAATCAGCGCCAGGGTCTCGCCCTGGTATGGCACATCCCACAGGCGCTCCTCTTTTCCATCCACCAGAATGCTCTCCTGGTTGGTGAAGCCGCCGCGCGGCTCCACGCTGCTCACCGGCAGTTCCAGGGTGAACTCCGGCCGTTCCGGGTCGGCGAAAATGCCAATACGGATGTTGCTTTCCACCAGGACAAACTCTTCGCGCTCGCCGTTAAAATCCACATGGTAGAGCGGCAGGGGGGCATCGAAGCCCGGCGCTTCGGCCAGCAGCGGTTCGCGGGGCAGCAGCCGGGGCGGGTAGCGGAAGGTGTCTTTGGGCAGCTTCAGCGAGGTGGTGAGCATGTAGATGAAGGGGAACAACATGATCACGGCGAAGCTGATCAGCACAAAATAAATCAAAATATGTTTGAGTGTGGTCGTAAGTTTGTATGATTTCATCGCAACGTCCCTGGCCTGAAAAAGCGATCCGCAGATTTCGCAGATGAACGCAGATTTTTATCTGCGGAAATCTGCGGAAATCTGCGGATGATTTATGTGTCGTAAGAAGAGCCGCTGGCGCGTTCCCGTTGGAAGCGGACCAGCGTGACCCCGAAGATGATGACGAAGAGAACCCAGGCGATGGCCGAGGCGTAGCCTTGCTCGAAGCGTTGGAAGCCTTTTTGGTAGAGGTAGAGAACCATCGTCAGGGTGGAGTTGTTTGGCCCGGCCGGGTTGGTGGGTATCAAAATAAAGACCTGCTCGAAAATTTGCATCGCCTGGATGGTGGTGGTGGTGATGACGAAGAAGGTGGTGGGGGCGAGCAGGGGCAGCGTGACCTTCCAAAATTGCTGCCAGGAGTTGGCCCCGTCTACGGTAGCCGCTTCGTATAGGGAGCGGGGGATGCTTTGCAGCCCGGCCAGGAAGAGGACGGTGTTGAAGCCCATCCATTGCCAGGCGGCGACGATGACGACGGCCAGAAGGGCGGTGTTGCTGTCGGAGAGCCAGCGGATTTGCGGATCGGCCAGGCCGCCGCCCCCGAAGCTGTTGAGGAAGTCTACGGTGACGGAGACGAAGTAGTTGATGTAGCCGATGGTGGCGTTGAAGAGCCACTGCCAGACGAGGGCGATGCCGACAACGGCCGCCACGCTGGGCAGAAAATAGACGGCGCGAAAGAATTTCATGCCGGGGACTTTGCTGTTGAGCAGATTCGAGAGAAAGAGCGCCGGGACGACGCTGAGCGGCACAGAGAGCAGCACAAAGACGAGGGTGTTGCGCAGGGAGAGCCAGAAAAGTTTGTCCTGCGCCCCGACGATGAAACTGCGGCCGAACAGGGTGAAGCGGGTTAATTCATCGTAGCGCCGGATATCTATCGCTTCGCCGGCGAGTTGGGTGGCGCTGCTCAGTTGGGCGATGGTGAGGTCGGTGATGCGGCCGTAGTTGGCCAGACCGACCCAATCGCGCGTGCCGAAGGCGTCCCAATTGGTGAAGCTGACGTAGAGGGAGAGCAGCAGCGGCCCGGCGAAGAAGAAGAGGAAGCCGAGCAGGTTGGGGGAGAGGAAGAGGTAGCCGCTGATCATTTCGGCGTCGGCGTTGGTGGCTTTCAGGGCGCGGGCGCTGGGTTGGCGGTAGATGGCCCAGAGCATGAGGGCGAAAACGGCCGTTCCCCCCAACAGCCCCACCACCCGCCAATCGCCAAAACTGGAGAGGAAAGCCAACACCCCATTATGTACGCCAATCGCCAGCAGCAGCGCCACCCCACCGACGATCATGATCGCCTGGCTGCTTTGGCGGATCGCCTTCTGCGTGGCCGGATTCGGGTAACGCTCCGCCAGCGTGCCGACGAAGAAGCCGATGAAGACCAACACCAGGAAGGGCAGCCCGCGCCCAAAGCTGTTCGCCAGCGAATCTATGCCGGTGAAGACGCCGATCAGGTGCATACTGCCGATCAGGCAGAATAAGAAGCCAAGGTAGTTGAGGACCAGCGAGGTGAACCGTCCCCGATGGCGGCGCTGTCGGATGTCTTGGGCGGCTCTCAGGGAAAAGAGGGCGATGATGAGGAAAACGGCCGTTACTCCCCCATTCACCCAAACTGCCCGCCCCGACTCCGCCAGCCAGACCGCGCCAATCCCAACCAGGCTGCCCACCGCCAGCGCCAGATGCCAGACCATCACCAGCCGCAGCCAAAACGCCGCCTGCTCTTCCGGCGTCTGCCTCTCCTGCGAAACCGTCGCTGCTGCCATAAAAACCTCCAGGAAGTTGCCAGTTGCCGGTTGCCAG
>CAYONK010000503.1:0-3913 GCA_964405285.1 uncultured Ardenticatenaceae bacterium | reverse complement strand
ACCACCACCGTCTCTATCAGGACCACCGTCTCCACCACCACCTGCGGCGATGGCTCCGGTAGCGCCGTCGCCGCTTCCTGCCCGGCGCGGTCGGAACATGCCAGGAGTAGCAGCGGCAGCGTCAGGGTGAACAAAAGCCAGGTCATCGGATATTTTTGCATCATGGATAGCTCCTCCGTTCATCCAGTCTTAATGACAGGATGCGCCACCACTCATCGCGGTGGCAACGACAATCGTCACGTTTGCCATTGATAAATGTCATGCCTTGACTTTTGTTGGTATTGCTGCTAATATCTTTATATTAAGATATTTGATATTGATATAAATCATATGGGAACACATTATCAAGGCACGACAACCGAGACATTGGCTCTCGACAGCTACATCAAACTCTCGCGCGCGGCGGAGACGGTGACGGTGCGCATCAACGGCCACCTGAGCGACTACCAACTGACGACCAGCCAATTCGGCGTGCTGGAGGCGCTCTACCACCTGGGGCCGATGCAGGTGGGGCAGTTAGGCGAGAAGATTTTGCGCAGCAGCGGCAACATGACCCTGGTGATTGACAACCTGACCAAACGCGGCCTGGTGGCCCGCCAGCCCAAAGCAACCGACCGTCGTTGCATCGAAATCCAACTAACACCCGATGGCGCGGCTCTGATCGAACAAATCATGCCCGGCCACGTGGCTCAGGTTGTCGCCACGATGAGCGTTCTCACGACCGAGGAGCAGCAAACTTTGGCGGCACTCTGCCGCAAATTAGGATTAGGACAATGATGACTCAACCCAAGACGAACGGACCCCATCAAGGCGGCGCAGTGCTGCGCGCTGGCGCATCGCCGGAGACAGCAACGAGCGCGATGATTCTCATTCACGGCCGGGGCGCGTCGGCTCAGGATATTATGCTGTTGGCCGAAGAGCTGCCCCATCCGGGCATGGTCTACCTGGCCCCGCAGGCCAGCGGCCACACCTGGTACCCCTACAGCTTTCTCTCACCCATCGCCCAAAACGAGCCGGGTATCAGTTCCGGCTTGCAGGTGATCGCCGATTTGTTGGACGAATTGGCGGGGCAGGGCATTCCGCCGGAGCGGGTGGTGCTGGCCGGGTTCTCCCAGGGCGCGTGCCTGACATCGGAATTTATCGCCCGCCGGCCGCAGCGCTATGGCGGGGCGCTGATTTTCAGCGGCGGGGTGATTGGGCCACCCGGCATGGCGCGGCAAGACGAAGGCGATCTGGTCGGCACGCCGATCTTCATCGGCTGCGGCGACCCAGACAGCCACATTCCCCGTTCGCGGGTGGAGGAAACGGCCGAAATTTTCCAACAGATGGGCGGCGACGTGGTCGCCCAAATCTACCCCGGCATGGGGCACACCATCAATCAGGCAGAAATTGAACAGGCGCGGGCGATTTTGGCCCGCTTATAAAAAGGAGATTGGCAATGCGTAAAATTCAGACACAAGGGGTCCATCACCTAACCTTTATCGGGGCGGACCGGCAGACTTCGATTGATTTTTGGGAAGGGGTGTTGGGTATGCCCTTTATCTTCGAGCAGCCCAACCTGGACGTGCCGGAGGAAAACCACCTCTATTTTGATCCGGGCGACGGCCGTTTAGTGACCATTTTCACCAGTGAAGAGCGGCGGCCTAGCCCGAATCCGACGCCCCAGGCCATCGGCAGCCTCCACCACGTCGCCTTCATCGTCTCCCGCGCCACCTACACCCAGGTGGCCCAGCGGCTGGACGAGCGGGGCATCCCGCACAGTGGCGAGGTGGACCGGGGCTTCATGTATTCGATTTACTTCCGCGACCCATTGGGGCAGTTGTATGAACTGGCCTGCTACAAATTCGAGCCGCCTTTTGGCGTGACCCACGCCGAAGTGCTGCTGGAGGCGCACAAAATCCGGGTAGAGCGGGGGGATTACAATATCGCCGACGAGCATCTGGCCGATGCGCTGGAACGGTTAACGCACCGCACCGCTCGCTCCCTCTCCGAAGACAGAGAGCCGAAAGACCCGTATCGCCGCCGTTAGCCGTTGTCAATTGTCAATAGGCAATTGTCAATCGTCCATGGTCAGCTCTGGTTCTTCGTAAACGGCCGTTTCCAACGTCTCCACCAACACCGGTGACCCGGCCAGGTGGTGGATCGCCCGCCAGGTGTGGTAGCCGATCCGGTCTACCCACCGCATAGATTCTAGCTGCCGCTGCGCCTCATCCGGTTGGATGAGGCCGGCGGCTGTTTCTTCCAGGCGAATGCCGCGTTGGTTGCGGCGGTACTTCGCCTGCCGCGAAGACGCTTTTTTCAGGTGGCGGATCAGGTCTTTGGCTTCGCCTTCGTGGGTGTGCAGCCAGGTAACGGCCGTTTCCAACTCATTCGCCAACCGCCCCGCCCCGGCCTGGGCATCTGCCCCGTACAGCGGCTTCTCCGACTCCAGACACGCTTCAATCAGCCGGTCTATGTGGTCCCCGGCGTGCAGCAGCGCCAGCCGTCGGGCAAACACATCCTCTCGATTGCCACCGAAGCGAATCTTGCCCAAGAATTGGCTGGTCTCGCTCAGAGCAGTCTGGGCGTTCCACAACTGCTCCTGCCCGTGCCGAGTTTGCGCCCCATCGCGCAGCAGGCTGACCGCCTCCGTCAGGGTGACGGCGGAGATCTCCCCCAGGGCGCGGGCAGCCGCCTCCACAGCCACGTGGGGCAAGTCCAGCAGCGATTTGTCCAGATGGCGCGTCAGGCTTGGCCCGCGCTCCGGCACAAGCCGCTCGACGTAGCGGCTAAACTGGGCCACAAAGGGCAAGAAGATGACAGCCCCCAGCAAATTGAAGATGGTGTGAAAGATCGCCAGGGCGAAGGCGGGTCCGGCCGCGTCGCGCAGTTCGTTGAGCAAAACGGCCGCCGCCAGTAGTTGACGGGCAAAGATGAAACCGAGAACGGCCGTTGCCAGATTAAACAAAATGTGGGCGATGGCCGTGCGCTGGGCGGCCATCGTCGCCCCCATGGCCGCCAGAACGGCCTTCACCGTTGTGCCCAAATTTTGCCCGATCACCAGGTAGGCCGCTTGCTCTAACCCAATGGCCCCGCTGTGCAGCGCCGTCAGCGACAGGGCGATGGCCGCGCTGGACGATTGCAGCAGCACCGTCATCAACGCCCCAAGCAGCACCAGCAGCAGATGGTCCAGCAGTGACCTTTGCGACAACCCGGAGAGGTCAATCCGTTCGGCCAACCCGCCCATGCCCTCTTGCAAAAAGTCAATGCCCACAAAGATGAGGCCAAAGCCGACCAGTGCCATGCCTAGCTGAGCGCGACGGCCGTTGCCCAACAAACGCATAATCGCCCCCACGCCAATAAACGGCAGGGCAATCGCCCCCACATTCAGCTTAAAGCCGAGCAGCGCCACAATCCAGCCGGTGCTGGTTGTGCCGACATTGGCCCCAATGATCACTCCTATCGCCGAGGTAAACGTCAGCAGCCCGGCGCTGACAAACCCAATCGTCGTGATGGTGGTGGCGCTGGATGATTGCAGCAGCGCCGTCAGCCCCACGCCGAAGAAAAAGGCGGTCGGTGTTGTGCTTGTCCAGCGCTCTAAAACGCGCTGTAAGCTGCCGCCGGCTGCCGCTTTCAGCCCATCGGACATCAAAATCATGCCCGACAGGAAGAGGCCAACGCCGCCGAGCAGGTAAGGGAAGATAGTCATAAGGGTAGAGATAGATTCAGTCATAGCTCAGTTGGGTGGTGCAGCCAGGGTAGAAATATTGGGCGCACATAGTACCATACCTTTCCCCTACCCTCCAAATAGCTGTTTCTGCCGACAGCAATTCTCAATTTAACAAGAGAGGTGTCATGCTGAGAGCCTGTGCTGAGGCTGCCGAAGCATCCTCCGAAGCATCCCGTTCCTCTGGAAAATCCGAGGCCGTAGGGA